>JAFXDE010000025.1 GCA_017516315.1 Clostridia bacterium
ACGAAAGCAACACTTTCCTTCGTTTCAGCCCGATAAGGCCTCCCTCTATTTCAGGACACAAAAATAAAGCCCTCTGCAAGAGGTACAAGTAGTTTACCACAACTTATACTTTCCGTCAAGGGCTTTTTATAATTTTTTTACTTAAAAATCCATTTTTTTCATTTCTTACTGATTATCCTCTTTTTCAGTGGAAAAATCAGTCGATAATGCACATAGTTTTGATTGCTACGGGAATAACAGGCTGTGATCTTTCACCCATAGAACTGTAGTTTCTGGGGATTTCGAGGAAAGCATCGACTGTTTCCATTCCCTCGATAACCTTACCGAAGGCAGCATAGTTTCCGTCAAGGAAGGTACAATCGTCGCTGTAGCAGATAAAGAACTGACTGGAAGCAGAGTTCGGATCCTGGCTTCTTGCCATGGAAACTACACCTCTTGTATGCGAAAGAGTGTTCTGTGTAAATCCGTTAGCGGCAAATTCGCCCTTAATGTTTTTACCGCTTCCGCCCATACCTGTACCTGTGGGGTCACCGCCCTGAGCCATAAAGTTATCGATTATACGATGGAAAACCACTCCGTCATAAAAGCCTTCCTTTACGAGCCTTTCGAAATTAGCTACGGTTTCGGGAGCGTACTCGGGATAAAGCTCGATAATATACTCTCCGCCGTGCTCCATTGTTACTTTTACCTTAGACATAATTTATTCCTCCATACTATTATATATATTATTCGATGCCCTTAAGTGCTTCGAGCTCTTTTTTGTCTACTCTTATCTGAGAATCCTTGATAATTTTAACATCGTTCTTATTAACACTTATAGGTGCGGCATCCGGCTTCTTCTCAAGAGAGATTTTAAGCATACCCGTAAGAAGATTGTTATCAACCACCGTTCCCTTGCCTTCGGCTGTTTCGACTATGGCACCGCATTTGGGAGTAGTCTTGAGCAAATGCTCGTATGCCTCCTGCTCATACTTAAGACAGCACATAAGTCTTCCGCAGGTACCGCTGATTTTAACGGGACTGAGAGACAGACTCTGCTCTTTAGCCATCTTAATGGAAACAGGCTGAAAATCGCCGAGGAAGGTATTACAGCAGAAGGGTCTTCCGCAAACACCGAGGCCGCCTACCTTTTTACTTTCATCACGGACACCTATCTGACGAAGCTCGATACGCGTTCTGAAAACAGAAGCCAGATCCTTTACAAGCTCTCTGAAATCCACTCTGCCGTCAGCTGTGAAATAAAAAAGAATCTTGTTTCTGTCGAAGGTATATTCTACATCGACGAGCTTCATATCAAGCTTATGCGCATCTATTTTCTTACTGCAGATATCAAAGGCTTCCTTTTCTTTTATCTTGTTCTCTTCTACGGTTTTAAGGTCGCCGGGATTGGCAAGTCTTAAAACAGGCTTTAAAGGAGCCGTTATTTCCTCTTCGGGAATTTCTCTGTTAGCGATGGTAACGATGCC
This sequence comes from Clostridia bacterium, assembly GCA_017516315.1. Taxonomy (GTDB): domain Bacteria; phylum Bacillota; class Clostridia; order Oscillospirales; family Acutalibacteraceae; genus UBA6857. The sequence continues at coordinate 1,467 of JAFXDE010000025.1, forward strand.
GCACTCTACTCCCCTTGCCGTCTCTACTATAACCTTATCGCGGCATTTATACTCTTTACCGCAGGGATCAAAGTGGTAATTTTTCCCCACTTCCTTAAATCTTACTGAAACAACTACTGCCATATATTTATCTTCCTTTCGTACCGATGAACTAATTAACTTTTATACCGTACAGCACCGACGAAAAACGGGTTACGGTAAGATTAAGATTTGCCGACGAGTCGAGATCAGCCGAAAGGCTCTTAAGGCTTTCCGTCAGCTCGAAAGTTTTCTTCTGTGTAAAGCGATTTTTCAAAAGGCGGACTTCTTCTCTTTCGCCGTTCAGCAGCTCCTTGCCTCCGCTTTGAAGTATAAGAGCATCTCTCGAAAAAGAAATCATCCTTTCAATAACCTCTCTGAAAAGCTTTTTATCCTTTATAAAGCTTGCGGTCTTTTTAAGAAAATCGAACTCGCTTTCCCCGACAAGAGAAGAAATAAGCTCAGCCGCAATAATGACGGCCTTATCATCTTCTCCCTTTTCTGACGATGCAAGCCCCTCACCGAGGGTATAAGATGTGGCACGGGAAATAACCGTATCGAGAAGAGAAGACTTGCTCGTGCAAGTAAGAATGAAGCAGACATGAGATGACGGCTCTTCAAAAATTTTCAGAAGCGCATTCTGTGCCTGAGGGTTCATATACTGTGCCTCGGAAATTATAAACACGCTTTTAGTTCCCTCATTCGGGAAAATAAGAGCCTGCGTCTTAATCTCCCTTACAGCATCAACCTTAATCATCGTGCTGTCCTTTTCTTTAAACAGTATATGAATATCGGGGTGGCTGTCCTTCAATGCCTTTAAGCACGCATTACAGCTCTTACATGGCTTGTCTTCGCCTTTACAGACAAGAGCAGCCGCTACCTCCTTTGCCGCCGAGAGACGGGTAGCTTCATCAGCACCCTCGAAAATAAGAGCATGAGATAATTTCGACATTCTTATCGCTGCGGTTATTGAATTTTTAAAGGATTCGGTTACCGATAAGTTTTCAAACAATGCTTTCACCTGCTAATCATAATCCATAATATTATACATTAAAAAAATCTTTTTTACAATACAAACGGTTTACTTTTATAAATAAAATAATTATTATGCCCTTTTAACAGTAAAAAATATATAAAAAATCAAAAAAATTTTCTCAAATACTATTGATATTTTGATTTTATGTGTTAGAATAGAGTTACAAAAACAAAGGGAGGTAAGAAAAATGGCATACGTTATCACAGATGAATGCATTGCTTGCGGCTCATGTGCAAGTGACTGCCCCGTAGAAGCTATCTCTGAAGGCGACGGCAAGTTCGTTATCGATGCTGATACTTGTATCGAATGCGGCGCTTGTGCCGGTGGTTGCCCCGTAGAGGCTATTGTTGAAGGCTAATCGTCCTATAAACGAATCAGAGACTGAAGAAAAACTTCAGTCTCTTTTTTCTTTATTTTTATCTTACCATTTTAAGTCTCAGTTTGTCGCTTATCATAGCTATGAATTCAGAATTGGTAGGCTTACCTCTCGAATTAAGAATAGTATAACCGAAATAAGAGCTTAAAACATCCACATCTCCCCTGTCCCATGCTACCTCTATGGCGTGGCGGATAGCTCTTTCCACTCTTGAGGGAGTAGTCATATTATTTTTGGCTATGGTCGGATAAAGCTCTTTAGTAACTGCGTGGATAAGATCAGGCTTTCCTATAACGAGCTTAATGGATTCGCGGAGATATTCGTAGCCTTTAATATGTGCAGGAACACCTATTTCGCGCATAATGTCGGATATTACCGTTTCTACGGAATATGTATCCCTCTGAGCGCCCGTGCTTCCCTTATCCGACCACTGCATAAGCTGAATAAGTCTTTGCCCCATCATTCCGAAATCAAAGGGTCTCAGAAAATAATAATCGGCACCTGCTGAAATAAGCTCATTATGAAATGCCGGATTATCGATAGATGACATCAATGCGACTACAGGCTTGGAAATACCCGACTTCTTAAGCTCCTGCAGAACACCGAGAGCATCGATTTTCTGCATAAATACATCCATCAGCACCATATCAGGCTTATACTTATAAATCTGCTCTAAAATCTTCGATCCGTCCTTTTCTACAAAAATAACATCAAAGTCCGATAAGGACAGATTATTCTCGCACTGCCTCTCAAATTCTTTGTCTTCTTTTGTAATCATAATTCTGATTTTGTTCGCCATTGGAAAAACCTCCTGTAATGTGTAAAATTTTAACATATTTCCGAATTACAGTGAGATATTATCACATTATTTATATCTGTTCAAGGGGCATTATGTCGAATAATAGTAGAGATACAAATATTTTTTCAAAAAAAACAACTGCAGCTACCGTGAAATGACAGCTGCAGTAATTTGTTAGTATTTTTCACTAAAAGCTTATTTTCCGTCTCTTTCGCGGATAACAAACCTCGTAGGCGTACCCTCGAGACCGAAAACCTCTCTTATCTGATTATCCAGATAACGCTGATAGCTGTAATGGAAAAGCTCCTTACTGTTTACGAAGCATACAAACGTGGGCGGTCTGGTGGATGCTTGGGTCATATAGTAAATCTTTAACCTCTTACCCTTATCTGTAGGAGGCTGTACTCTCGCCGTAGCCGCTGCGAGAACATCGTTGAGCTTACCTGTAGAAATTCTCATAGAGTTCTGCTCATCTACAAATTTTATAAGCTCGAAAAGTCTGTCCAGTCTTTGTCCCGTTTTAGCCGAAATAAAGATAATGGGTGCATAGGACATAAAGGAAAAATCAACCATCAGCTTCTTTCGGTAGCTGTCCATGGTCTTTCCGTCCTTTTCTAGGGCATCCCATTTATTGACAGCGATAATACACGCCTTGCCCATTTCGTGAGCTATGCCTGCTACCTTAGAGTCCTGCTCGGTAAAGCCTTCGAGAGCATCAATCATAATAACGCAGACAGAAGCTCTTTCTACCGCCATTTTAGCACGGATGACAGAATACTTTTCTATCTGGTCCTCGACCTTACTCTTTCGGCGAAGACCTGCCGTGTCGATAAACATAAATTCACCGAATTCATTAGTAATGAATGTATCCGTAGCATCACGGGTAGTACCTGCGATGTTTGAAACGATAACTCTTTCCTCACCTGAAATCGCATTAATAAGGGAGGATTTACCTACATTTGGCTTACCGATAACGGCTACCTTAATAGTGTTATCCTCTTCCTCTTCTGTCTCCTCTGCGGGAAGATGCTCCAAAACAGCATCGAGAAGATCTCCCGTTCCGTGACCGTGTACAGATGATACTGCGATGGGATCACCTAAGCCGAGATTATAAAATTCGTAGAACTCCATCGGTGTTTCGCCGACGGTATCACACTTATTTACACAGAGAACGAGAGGCTTATTACTTTTAATAAGCATAGCCGCTACATCCTCGTCGGTAGCTACTACACCGCTGCGTAAATCCGTAACGAAGATAATTACATCTGCACTGTCGATAGCAAGCTGAGCCTGTCGGCGCATCTGCTTTAAGATAATATCGTCACTGTGAGGCTCGATACCGCCTGTGTCGATAAGAAGAAAATGACGGTTAAGCCATTCACAGTCACCGTAGATTCTGTCTCTGGTAACACCGGGAGTGTCATCAACGATGGAAAGACGCTGTCCGATAAGCTTATTAAAAAGCGTAGACTTACCTACATTAGGTCTGCCAACAATTGCTACAATAGGTCTCGCCATAGTATATTCCTCCTTTTATTCTGAAAGTATTATGTCTGCAAGCTCATATCCGTCACAGGAAACAGGTGTAATTTCCACACCAAGCTTCCTCTCAGCTTCTTCCAGAGAAACATCATCAAGAAAGATGTCGCCTTCACTGCGAAGCATAACGGAAGGTATAAGCAGCCTGCCCTTAAGATTTTTTTCTTTTAACTGATTTATGAGGTCGCCGCCCGTAACGAGACCTGCTACGGTAATGCTGTGACCGAAAAAGTCGTTTACGATAGAATAAACATCGACTCTTATCTGAGGATATTTCGCTGATACAGCTTCTGAAAACTCCTTCATAAGCGGATAAGCTGCCACACCTGTAGCGATACTTATTTTCTTCTCTTTTCCGCTGTAATCAGCGTTTGCGAGCGCCGAAAGAAATTCCTCCTTAGTGCTCGTCCACATACCGACGCCGTTTTCTATCTGACTGTAATTTTCATAGTAATCCCCGTCGGGAATTTTTCTGCCGGCCTTAAGATAAAACTCATCAGCAGCATAAGCAAGTCTTGTCCCGTGCTTTTCCTTAAAGGAATCACCGAAGGCGGAAATAATATCTATTACCTCACCTGCGGTTTCACGGTTATACTCCGGCATTTCGAAAAGACCCTCTCGGTATTTCGTAACACCTACGGGAACGGCAGCTATACTTTTCACACCGGGATAAAGCTTTCCGAGCTCCTCAAGGCTGTAACGAAGCTCATCACCGTCATTGATACCGGGACAAAGAACCAGCTGAGTATTAATCTCGATACCGTTTTCGGCGAGTCTGCCGATGATATCAAGACATTCCCCTGCCCTCTTATTCCTCATCATTTTCACACGAAGCTCTTTATTCATAGTATGAACGGAAATATTGACGGGGCTGATGTGCATTTCGATTATCCTCTCCACATCTCTTTCAGTAAGATTAGTGAGAGTTATATAGTTTCCGAAAAGAAAGGAGAGACGGGAATCGTCATCCTTAAAATAAAGAGTCTTTCTCATGCCCTCGGGAAGTTGGTCGATAAAGCAGAAGATGCACTTATTTTTACAGTGTTGCTGTTCGTCCATAAGGTATGAGTCAAATTCTAAGCCCAAATCCTCCTCTTCGCCCTTTCTTATACGGGTGTATTTAATTTTTCCGTCGCTTTCGAATCCGACGAGGACTTCCTTTTCCTTAGCATAAAACTGATAATCAAGAAAATCGTTAACGGGATTACGGTTAAGAGAAAGAAGAACATCACCGTCCTTTATTCCTCTGCCATAGGCAGGAGATTTTTTGATTACACTTTTAATAACAACTGACATTACTGTTCTTCCTCCTTTCTCAAAATCTGAGCTTAATTAAAGCAAAAAGGCAGAGAAAGCAGTACCGCTTCTCCACCTCTCAAAGTTCAAAGGCTTAGTCTTCGTCCTTTGCAATTACCTGCTTACCTTTGTAGTAACCACACTCAGCGCAAACCTTGTGGGGAACTGTATAAGCGCCGCACTGCTTGCATCTTACAAGTGTAGGAGCGTCGAGCTTCCACACGTTTGAACGTCTCTTGTCTCTTCTTGCCTTTGATACTCTTCTCTTTGGTACTGCCATTGCCCAGCACCTCCTTATAAATAATAATAAATGAATAACCTTTTAATCTTCCAACAGCCCGAGCAAAGCCTCCAGACGGGGGTCTATGTCTTTTTTACAGCTACAGGAATCCGTATTAAGATTTGCACCGCATTTAGTGCAAACTCCCTTACAGTCTTCTCTGCAAAGAAACTTCGAGGGAAGAGCAAGGAATATGTCCTCTAAAGTGAGCTGGAGCAGATCAAGCTTCATATCCTCGATAAGAATGTAATCGTCGTTATCATCCTCATTGAGCTCAGAAACCAGACCGTGTACCATCGGAATATTGAAATCAAGCTTTACAGGCTCTGCACATCTGTCACAGAAGACCTCTAAAGTGAAGCTGATTTCAGCCTCGACAGTTACGACTCCGACCACGTTTTTGATTTCGCCTTTAACTGAAACAGGTGTCGTGAATGGAAACACACCGTCCAATTCTTCTTCGGAAAAATCAAATTCGCAATCAACGGGGAGCTTATTTACTCCACCGGCGAATAAGCTTTCAAGTGCAATATACATAACTCACCTCATATTAACAGATAACATTATATAGATATAGGGTTGATTTGTCAATAAAAATCTGAAAATTGATTAAAAAATTCTTTAAATTATATTTATTTCTTCGTAGTAAAGGTAAATACCTTGGAAAAATCGCTGAAATAGTTTTTACCGTTCAGATTTTTAACTGCTTTTATTTTAAATTTGTAGGTTTTACCCGCCTTAAGCCCTTTAACCTTATATACGGTTTTTCCGGTTACGGTAGTTATACGTACATATTTTTTCTTTTTTGAATCATACTTAAAAACCTGATATTTCTCTGCACCCTCTACCGCCTTCCAGGAAAGAGTCATATAAGTCTTTTTTCTCTTGGAGGTTTTAAGAATGGTTACCTTATCGGGACGGGTGGTAAAGGAAAATACAGACGATGTATTCGTGCAGACTGTTTTTCCTTTTTCGAGCTTAACGGATTTGATTTTGTATTTATAGGTTGTGCCCGGAGTAAGACCTGTAGGCTTATAGGAGGTGCCGTTCACTGTCGCGATTTTAACATACTTCTTTTTCTTCGTGCTGTACTGATAAACATAGTAGCAGCTCGTCGCCTTAGTCTCTTCCCACTTAAGGGTAAAGGAGGTCGTTTTAACCGAAGAAGCCGTAACATTCAGTACCTTGCCGGGCTTTGTTCGGAATTTAAGCTCTGTGCTTTCACCCTTGAAAACTCCGAAGGTTGTTCTGATTCTCGCCTTTACACGGATTCTGTACTCCTTACCGGGATTTCTGCCCTTAAGCTCGTAGCTGTTTGTAGTTACAGTCTTAAGCTTGACGAATTTTTTCTTATTTGATTTGTAAATATAAAGGTCATAGCCTGTGGCATTAGGAACGGGGTCCCATTTAATCTTGCCTCCCACATCGGTAGCGGAAATCTTAAGATTCTTCACCGTCGAAGGAAGAGTAGTTACTGAAAAGCTGTCAGAATATACGCCCTCATATAAAATTCCGTTTACGGATCTGGTAGCCACAAGCTTGAATTTGGTGTAAGCTGAGCTACCCTGCTTTTTAGCCTTATAGGTAGGCTTTGTGAAGGTTTTGAAATAAGAGTAAACGCCGTTATTCTCTTTGGCAAGATTATACTTGGCACCGTCAACAGCATTCCAGGTAAGGGTATATCCGCTTTCGGTAACATCGGAAAGCTTCATTCCCGATACAGTCTCAGGAACATTTTTCATATCAATCACGGCAGAATAATTTCCGTAAACATTTTCACCCTGCACATTACCGAAGGCGCGCACCGCATACATAGCATCTTCATTCTGTCCTGCAGGAAGCGTATAGGAAGAAGCCGTCGGAGACAGAGCAGCGATATTGGTATAAGTGCTGCCGTTATAGCTGTAAACCTCGTAGCCGCCGATATAGCTCGTCGCCGAAAGGCAGATAACGGGGCCGTATTTTTTCGAATCCTCACTGTTATCTATTACGGCACGGATAAAAATTTTATTGTCCGTCTTTTCCGGTGTTTCCCAATAAACCACGGCACTTCCGTCAGCATTTTTTCTGACCTTGGTAATATAGGTATTATCGGGCACGCTGTTATAGACATTTACCGTATAAGGAGAAGCGGTGGTAATGCCTCTGTGAGAGACAGCACCTCTTCCGTCTACGGCGATAACCTCATAATCCGAGGCAAGATAGGAAGGCATATAGTTAAGTTTTACGGAGGTAGACTTAATCTCGGAAAGATTTACACCCGTCGGCATTACAAATTCACCGTTAGTCACTACATATTTCACCTTATCGAAGGAGCCGAGAGAATCATAAGCACCGATAGTTACTGTGCCTTTTTTAAGGAATCTGATTTTATTCTCGGGAGTGATTTCAGCTATTCTGGTGTCATAGGAAACAAGGTGCATTTCCACCTCGGGGTCAGTGGTAATAAATGACGGCTCATACTCGCCTACCGCTGTCTGCACTACCGTAGAAATGTCGACAAAGCCGGCAGGAACGAAGCCCTCGTAGCTGACGCCGCCCAGGGTAACTCTTATTTTATACCAATAGGGGTACTTAAGAACCGACAGGTAGTAAGCCGTATCCGTGCTTACCTTGTCTAAAATTTCTACGGATTCACCCTTAGTTAGCTTTATGGTATTTCCCGAGGTATATGCCAGCTGTGAATAATAGGTCGAGGGGCCTGTACGGACATAGCAGGTGTCAGCAGTTATTTTACCGCTTTGCTCGAAGCCGTCAGAAAGCTCACCCATACCCTCTGTCGAGGTCCATGAGGGCATATTTTCATAAATGGGAATAGAAAAAACATATTTATTATCAATAAGCCCGGACTTTACATAAGAAACATAGGTCGAGTAGCCCTGACTGAGTGCGCCCGTAAGGTTAGTCATATACTGATGGTCATAGGGTCGGTAGTAACCGTTGGGATTCACATTGAAGCGCTGAAGATAGCCTGTGAACTGTCCCTTTGCTATATAAGACGAAGCGAGAAATTCCGCGCCGCCGTTAATTGATTTGACGGGAGTAGTCCAGGGTCTTCCGTAGGTAGAGCCCTCACTCGCCCATTTAAGACCTCTCGCGATAGCGCCTGTTCCGTCGGTAGCTCCGATATTATAAAAGTTATAAATACCGGGATAGGTCTTATGCTTGCCCGTTACGCTGCTGCTTCCCGAGGAGCCTACCTCATTTAAAATCTTCGATGCAATATAGCAGGGATTGACATTATATTTTTTACCTGCCTCGTGGATAGCCTGAGAATACTTTTTAGAGGTTTTCTTCTGATTGCCGTCCTTATCGTAGTAGGTGATTTTTTTATTAGCCATAAATGAACCCTTAAGGACATTTTCCACAGCCTCTACTGTAAAGGAATCACTGTAGGAAAGAGTTTCGAACATAAAGATTCCGTCCTCATTAAGAAAGTTTCTCGGGTCCATAAAATAGGCCACGGCGAGACGGTTGGCCTCTACGAAGCCGCCATCCTTCTCGATATAGCTGTTTTTACTGTAATCGTAATCCCCTTTATCCTTGCTTTTAAAAATTTCTGACGAGGCAGAAGAGGATACGAGAGATTTAGCTCCGAGCTCGCTGTCAACGGACACATTGAAGTCAAGGCCCGTAAAGAAGGGCTCAAACTCCCAGCTCGGATGCGCCTGATGGAGCTGCCTTAAATAAGGCTTGTAACTTTCGGGGAAAGCGGCGATTTTACTTTCAAAATCATCCTCAGCAGCAAAAGAACCTGCAGCCGTAAAAAAACAAACCGTAACAGCAATAACAAAAGCAAGCAGTATTCCTTTTTTGTTTTTAAGGATTTTTTTCATTCAGTCACTTCCTCTGTTTTAGATATAAACTTTACTTAAGGAAAGAAAGAGAGCCTAAAATACCGGAAACTGTAGTATCATTTTCTTTAACAGCTTCTTTCTCTTCCCTGCAGTCCTCATCCGATGCAAAGGCGCTTACGGATGAAAGGATAGAAGAAACCTTATCGTCCTTTATCTGAGCAGGCTCAGAAGCAGTCTCTTCCTCTTTCTCTTCAGCTTCGGCTTCGGGCTTTTCTGCTTCCTCTACGCCTAACTTAGCGTAGATTTCAGCCTCTAATTCAGCCATAAACTTAGCACCGTCGAATTCTTCCTCAGCTTCGCCCTCTCCGTCCTCGATGATAACCGAGCAGCAGTTTTCGGAGATACGCTCCATAAAATCACGGAGACTCTGACAAAGCTCGTCTGCTACATTTTTAAGATGGTTTGTGGCTTCGTTGATCTCCTCTACGGTTTCGTTTTTACCTTCGCCGTTTACGGAAAGCTCACCGATTCTCTTTACGAGCTTATCCTTTTCTGCATCAAAAGCCGATACCTGTGCTTCCAGGTCACCGATTTTATCCGTTAATTCTTTAACCTGCTTCTGTAAGCGGCTTTTCTCTTCATAAGCCTCATTCTTTACCTTTTCGATGTATGAAATAACATCCTGCTTATTGAATCCGCCGAAAGTGGTTTTTCTGAGCTTCATAAAATTATTTTCCATAGTCTTTCACTGCCTTTAAACAAAATTTTACATAATAATTTTAACATAAAATAAGGTATAATTGCAACTGTATTGAAAAATTAATTTCATTTGTTATATAATATAATAAATCACAGGTGTGAAAGGAGCGTGAATATCCGGTGAATTTACTTTCAAAAGAAGCCGAAAGTGCCATAAAGCTTCTGCAAAAAAGCGGATACGAGGCCTATGCCGTGGGCGGATGTGTAAGAGATATGATTATGGGAAGAGAATGTCAGGATACGGACATCACCACCTCAGCCTTACCCGAAGAAATAAAGGAGGTCTTTTCCTCTTTCCGTACGGTAGATACAGGCATCAGACACGGAACGGTTACGGTTATAATAAACGGTGCTCCCCTGGAAATTACTACATACCGTATCGAAAAGGGTTATTCTGACGGAAGGCACCCGGATAAGGTAATATTCACCCCTGAGCTGACAGAGGACCTTAAAAGAAGGGATTTCACCGTAAACAGCATCGCCTACTGTTCCGAAAAAGGCTTTATTGACCCCTTCGCAGGCATAGATGACATAAAAAGAAAGGTCATACGCTGTGTAGGAAATCCCGCGGAAAGATTTACCGAGGATTCCCTTCGTATTTTAAGAGGTCTCCGTTTTTCATCGGTTTTAGGCTTTGAGATAGAAAAGAATACAGCCGAGGCAATGAGAGAATGTAAGGAGCTTCTTAAGATAGTTTCCAATGAGAGAATTTTTTCGGAGCTGTCTAAGCTTCTGTGCGGAAGAAATGTAAGAGAGATTATCGTAAGCTACAGCGATATTCTCGAGGTAATACTACCCGAAATCAAAGGTATGAAGGGCTTTGACCAGTATAACTTCCACCACATATATGATATTCTCAACCACACGGCTGCGGTCACAGAAAGCATACCGCCCCTGCCCCATCTAAGATTTGCCGCCCTTTTTCACGACTGCGGAAAGACCGACTGCTTTTCTCTCGACGAAAAAGGAATCGGACATTTTTACTCTCACCCCTCCGTCAGTGCCAAAAAAGCAGACGAGGCACTTCTGAGGCTCAGAAGCGACACTAAAACGAGGGAAAAAGTCGTAAAGCTCGTTAAGGTACACGACACTCCCATCGAGGAAAGCGAAAGAATAATAAAAAAGAGACTCCGCAGTATGGGCGATGAGCTTTTCTTCGACCTCATAAAGCTGCAGAGAGCTGATACCAAGGGTCTTGCCCCCGAATTTCACGGCAGAGAAGAGCATTTTGACACACTCGAAAAAATGGCGAGAGAGATATTAGAGAGTGAGGCCTGCTTCTCACTCAGAAATTTAAAGATAAACGGTAATGACCTTATAAAGGAAGGCTTTAAGGGTAGGGAAATCGGCACAGCTCTGTCCTCTGCCCTGGAAGCCGTTATCGACTCAAGGATAAAAAACGAAAAGGAAGAATTGCTCTCCTTCTGTCTTAAGCATAAGAGATGAGAAAAGCAGTATCGAAAAAGTGATATGCACCCCAAAAGTTAGACACTTTTGGGGTGCATATCAAAATGATAAATACCATTCCTACAAAGGTCAGGTTGGTAAAGTTGCATGCAATTATTTAAATCGTGAATTTTATGCAGAAAAGCCTTTTGAGAAATTAACAACAGATGTTACACAATTCAAAATTGGTGATGAGAAAGTATATCTTTCTCCTGTTATGGATTTGTTTAATAGAGAGATTGTTTCTTATTCTGTTTCAACGAGTCCTAATCTCTATCAA
>JAFXDE010000026.1 GCA_017516315.1 Clostridia bacterium
GGACAAGGTTTTCCCCGAAATCAGAATAGCCCTTGACGGAGGCCTCGGCTTCCTGTGCGGATGCGGAATTTACTATTTCCTTGATGTTTATATTGATTCGGCGATGAGAAGCTTTATCGGCTTATGTATGCTGGTATTAATTATACTATTCTTCCTTATCTGTCTCGACCTTCTTCTTTATCTCGTAAGGCATATCAAAAACCGCAGTCTGCTGAAGAATATCTTTATCGTCTGGTGTGTCAGAAAAACTATGAAATACGGCGGAAAAATAAAAAGCTTCATCAACGAAAGGCTTCTTTATACAAAGGAGCTGAAAAAGACGGTTATTATCAGAACGGCCATATTGGTTGGTATCAACATTGTCATCGGCGGAGTTGCTGTTCTGTTCGGCATAGACGATGTCTGGGAGCTTTGCGGTTTAATAATAGTGGCTCTGTTCCTTTTCGACCTTTGGGTTATTTACCGCGGTCTGCGCTTTGTTGCCGGAGCAGATAAGCTCTTCGCTGTAGTTAAGGAAATGCACGAGGGTAACACGGATGTGGAAATTAACAGAAATGCTCTTCCCGAATACCTCTATGTACCCGCTGAAAATTTACAATGTCTTTCCGAGGGCATTAAAGCCGCAGTCGATGAGGCGGTAAGGCAGGAAAAAACCAAAACTGAGCTTATCACCAATGTGTCTCATGACCTTAAAACTCCTCTTACGAGCATAATCAATTATGTGGATCTGATGAAAAAGTGCGACATAACCGATGAAACGGCTCTTTCCTACCTACAGGTTTTAAGCGAAAAAAGCGACAGACTTAAGGTGCTTATCGAGGATCTGGTGGAGGCGTCGAAGGCCTCGGCAGGTGCTTTATCCGTTGATTTCGTCTGTGTCAGCTGTAAGGAGCTTATCAGTCAGCTTATCGGTGAGTTTGAAGACAGCTTTAAGACAAAGAATCTCAGTCTGATAGTTTCCATCCCCGAAAAGGATGTGATGATAAAGGCAGACAGTAAGCATATTTACCGAGTTTTGGAAAATCTTTTCGTGAATGTGAAAAAATACGCTCTGGAAAACACCCGGGTTTATATCACCGTAACCGAAAAGGAAAGCACGGGCATCATCAGTATTAAAAATATCTCTGCCGCACCGCTTAATATCAGCGCCGATGAATTAAAGGAGCGCTTCGTACGCGGCGAGCAGTCGAGAACTACCGAGGGTAACGGTCTCGGCCTTTCCATAGCTGAGAACCTCTGCAGTCTTCAGAACGGAAGCCTTGGAATAGAAATCAACGGCGACCTTTTCAGCGTTACCGTTGAGATGGAAAAATTCAAATAAGGCTATAAATTCTCCGAAGAAAAATCCGTCTGCGTAAAAAACAGACGGATTTTTTACATAAACTATTTATAAATGCGGAAAAATATGTTATTATAAATTCAGCATATAAAAGGAGGAAATATTATGAACGGAAAAACAGACCCCACGGCATTATTTAAAATAGGCTACGGACTTTATGTTCTCACAGTAAAAGACGGTGAAAAGGAAAACGGCTGTATCGTAAATACAGTCTCACAGCTTACGAGTAATCCTGTAAAGGTTGCAGTGACCGTGAACAAGGATAACTACACCCACGATTTCATCGTAAAGACAGGAAAGATGAACGTCAACTGCTTAAGCACAGATGCACCCTTCGGAATTTTCGAGTGGTTCGGCTTCGTCAGCGGCAGAGACAAGGATAAAATGGACGGTATGAGCGTAAGCAGAAGCGAAAACGGCATCGCTTATCTGAATTTCTTTATTAATTCGTTTATTTCTCTCGAGGTTGAGTCTACCGTAGATTTAGAAACTCATACTATGTTTATCTGCAAGGTTACGGAGGCTAAGGTACTGAACGATAAGGAAAGTATGACCTACGCCTATTACCACGCCAATGTAAAGCCAAAGCCTCAGCCTAAAGAAAAGAAAGGCTATGTATGTAAAATCTGCGGTTATATTTATGAGGGTGAGGAATTACCCGCTGACTTTGTCTGTCCTATCTGTAAGCACGGAGCAGAGGATTTCGAAAAGCTGTAAAAGAAGCTTTTATCTGTAATAACAGTAACCCCCTGATACAGTTTATTTTCTGCTGAACTGCCCTAATTTGTGCGGACAGTACAAAAATCCCCCTGTTGTGGATAAAATTAAAATTTAAGCAACATACTGACTTCGTTTTTCAAGCGGAGTCAGTTTTGTTTTTAGTTGTATTCTTTCGTTGTTGTAGAAATGGATGTATTGACCTATGAGGAGGCGAGCCTCCTCATAGGTTTGCAGCTTTGCTCTGTAAATACATTCAGTTTTTAAAATAGAAAAAAAGTTTTCAGCCATCGCATTATCATATGGATTGCCACGTCTTGACATTGACGGAGTTATACCGTATGATTTAGTAAGGTTAAAATATGCTTGGGATGTATATTGAAAACCTTGGTCACTGTGGAGTTGCAGCTCTTCAGTGACCCTTTCCTTTTTTCTTGCTGCTCTTATTGTGTTTAATACCAGGTTGATATTCTGTTCGGTTCCGGTTTTGTATGCAACTATGCTGTTATCAAATAAATCTCTGATTACAGAAAGATACAGTGTTCCTTGTTTAGTTTTTATGTATGATATGTCTGTTACCCACTTTTGATTAGGTCTATCAGCTTTAAAGTTTCTGTTAAGCAGGTTTGGATAACGATGAAGGTAATCACCATAGTTGCGATACTTTTTTCTTCTGATATCCGATAACAATCCGTATTTCTGCATGACTCTTAATATTGTCTTCGGATCATGATGAATCCCTTGCTTTTCTAACCATATATGAACTCTTCGATATCCATAGGTTTTACCGCACTTATTCTGACACTCTTTTATCTTCTCCGCTAATGGTAAATCCTTTGAAGGAACATCCATTCTTTTGACATAATCATAATAACCGCTTCTTGATACATTAAAAAAACGGCACATTTCACTTATTGAAAACTTATCCTTATGACGATAGATAACCATATATTTTACACTTGTTCTCACTTCCTTTCTGTGAGCGAGAGAAAATCCCGCAATAACTCATTTTCCATTTTCAATCGCTTGTTTTCATATTTGTATTCTTGCAAGGTTCTTGCAGGTTTTCTTCCTCTTTGTTTTGGAATTCCTTGAAGTTCCTTTTTTCTTTCTCTTTTGAGTAAGTTATGAACAGGTCTGTCTCCGGTCAATCCTAAAATCTCTTCAATTTCTCTTTGCGTCATTCCTTGACTTAACATTTCTTTTATTTGTGGTAATAATTTCTGTGTGTGTTGATATTTTCTTGGCATAACAATAACCCCCTACTGTAGTATTATCCTACAATAGGGGGATTTTGTCTATTGTCCGTTTTTAACGGACTTGTTCATTTTTTTCTCTGTTTTATTTAACCTTTACTGTTTTAACGGCACTATATGCACCGAGCACAGCCTTACCGCTTACTGTCTTGTATGCGGCAACCTTTACATAATAGGTCTTACCCTTTTTAAGCTTTTTGATTGAGGTCTTCTTTGTCTTCTGCTTTTTGACTGTTACGGTTTTGGTGGTCTTTTTGGTGAACTTCTTAGAGGTAGAATAGGTTACCTTGTAGCCGTTTGCACCGCTTACTGTCTTCCATGCCACATCGATCTGCTTTGCCTTAGTTGATTTTACGCTGCTAAGAGTTACCTTAGCTACCTTGGTGGTGGCAGAAACAGTTTTACCTGTACCGTAAGCCTTACCGCCGTTCACATTTTTATAGGCTGTAACATTTACCTTATAGCTTGTGCCCTTCTTAAGACTTTTGAAGGTATATGCGGTTTTAGTTGTGTAAACTGTCTTTTCGAGCTTTTTACCCTTATAAAGCTCTACCTTGTAGCCTGAAGCATCTGACACCTTCGACCAGCTGAATTTTATTGAAGTGTCCTTTATTGCGGATGCCTTTACTGTTTTTACAGCACCCTTATACTCTACGAAGGAAACCTCTGCAGCCTCGAGACCGCTGTTATAGGAATCTATTCTGACCTTTTTCCACTGAGCCTCACTGCCGAGGAAGTTGATCTTTTTAAGACTTGTGCAGTTATCGAAGGCAAACATATTGATTACGCTTACTGTTCCCGGGATAGTGATTTCTGTAAGGGCATCACACATACTGAAGGCATTGAAGCCGATTTCCTTAACGCCGTCGGGAATGGCGAAGGTACTGATTCCGGTACCTGCAAAGGCTGACGCACCGATTACTCTTACTGAATCGGGAAGAGCTATTTTTCCGAGGTTATAGCAGCCGTAAAAAGCTACTGCTCCGATAATCTCCGTTCCTGTGGGAACTGTGAAGGATGTGCCCTCTTTACCGAAAGGATACTGCACAAGCTCTTTTTTATCCTTGGAATAGAGAATGCCGTTTACTGCGGTAAATTTTTTATTTGCTTTATCTACTGTAAAGGATTTAAGCTTAGGTGCACCTGTAAAAGCGCCGCCCTCGATTAGAGTAATACCTGCAGGAATTTTAATAGTTTCTACATTAAGGTAACCGATGGATTCGCCTAAAGCAGTTACCTTCTTCCCGTCAAGCTTTGAGGGAATGGTAATGTTTTTTGATTTGCCCGAATAAGCGTGAATCATAACTGTCTTGTCAGCATTTAAACTGTAAAGATATCCGCCGCTTTCAAATATTTCATCTTCAAAGCCTGCAAATGCAGTAGGTACCATACAAGCCAAAAGAACCGTAACCATTAAAACGGCTGTTAATCCTTTTAAAATATGCCTTGCTTTTTCCATAATCATTCTCCTTTTAAAAAACGGGGCGAACTGAAAAAAGCCGCCCCTTAATTTTTATTTCATCATTCTTCTGATTACCGCTTCGCAATCTGCTTCGTCCATAATCTTCGGTACGGGATAAAGGGGATTGCCTTCCTTCAGAGCTCTCTTAACGATAACGGGAATATCCTTTTCCTGAATCATATCAAAGCCATCGGGAATGTTCATATTCTTATTAAGTGTTTTGATAGCCTCAATGAATGCCTCTGCCTTTTCCTTGTCTGTACCGTTTGTCTTTACTCCTGCGATAACTGCGAGCTTAGCAAGAGGCTTATGGGCAGATTCACCGTAATATTCGAGAACATAAGGAAGGATAATAGCATTGGCAAGACCGTGAGGTACATTATAATGACCGCCGAGATTATGAGCAATAGCGTGAACATAGCCTACATAAGCTCTGGTGAAAGCCTGACCTGCATAGAAGGAAGCCTTAAGCATTTCATTTCTTGCTTCTACATCCTTACCGTTTTCGTAAACCTTTTCGATGTTTTCGAAAATCATCTTTGTAGCCTTCTCGGCATAGTCGATAGTCGACTTTACATTACTCTTACCGATGTAAGCCTCTACAGCGTGTGTAAGGGCGTCCATACCTGTAGTAGAGGTAATGTGAGGAGGAAGACCTACTGTCAGCTCAGGGTCAAGTACAGCATACTTAGGACGGAGTCTGGGGTCATTGATAGCGTTCTTTTCGTGTGTTGCTGTATCGGTAACTACAGCGGCGAGAGTAGTTTCTGAGCCTGTACCTGCTGTAGTGGGAACAGCGAAGAGAGGAGGAAGCTTATGTACGAGCTTGAGAACACCGCGCATCTTCTTTACGGGAATTTTCGGGTTGGTAACTCTGGCTGCCGCTGCCTTAGCGCAGTCCATAGGTGAACCGCCGCCGAAAGCGATAACGCCTTCACAGCCGTTGTCTATATAAAGCTTTCTTGCATCCTCGATGTTTTCTATTGAGGGGTTGGGCTGTGTACCGTCATAAACTACATAGTCCACTCCTGCCTTCGCCATCTCTTCGAAAAGAGAATTAAGAAGTCCGATACCCATAAGGCCCTTATCCGTTACGATGAGAACCTTTCTCAGACCCTTTGATTTGATGAAAGCAGGAAGACGGCGGATAGCACCGGGACCCTCGAGCATTTCAGGCTCTTCCCAATTGAAGGCGCACATAGCCACTCTGAAGGTCTGCTGATAAACTCTGGAAAATGCTTTGTATGCACTGTTCATAATTCAATCGTCCTTTCAAAATAAATTTTTTCAGTACATTTTAATTTTACTATTATTTTCCTTTCTTTGCAAGTAATTAAGAGAAAATTTTAAAAATAAATGGGTCGCCCTTATCGGCAACCCATTTAATCTCATAAAATACCTATTTTCTTTATTATCTCTTCCTTATAAGCTATAAATTCTCTGCTCATAGGGTTTCTTTCCGACTTATCCCCGGGAAGATTTATTATTATCTCATCGGTAATTCTTCCCGGCTTACCCGTAAGAAGATAAATTCTGTCAGAAAGAAGTATCGCCTCGTCAATATCGTGAGTGACGAAAAGCACCGAGAGCTTTATTTCGGCCATTACGGATAAGAACCAACGGTGAATTGAGCTTTTCGTTATATTATCCAGAGCAGAAAAGGGCTCATCTAAAAGCGCCGCCTTTTCCGAGGCAAGATAGGTCCTTAAAAAAGCCACTCTCTGTCTCATACCGCCCGAAAGCTGATGAGGATATTTGTCCCCGGCTTCCCCGAGGCCGAAATCCTCAAGATGGCTTTTAACCGCCTCCCGTGCCTCTTTTTTCTTTGCTCCTCTTAAAACAAGGGGTAATGCGGCATTATCTATGACCCTTTTATGAGTCAGAAGTAAATCCTTCTGAAGCATATAGCTTACTTTTCCTGCCTTACCCGTTATATCCTCTCCCTCAAGGTAAACCTTGCCCTCATCGGGAGCATAAAGACCCGACAAAACATTAAAAAGAGTAGTCTTGCCGCCGCCGCTTACACCTAAAAGCGAAACGGTTTCGCCCTCATTAAGAGTCAGAGAAACATTTTCTATTACATTTGTACCCTCGAAGCTGACGGTTATGTCTTCAGCCTTTAGTAAGCTCATAAAAAATCATCCTAAATAGTTATTTGTAAAGCCTTTTCCGCTGATGTCTCTGTCCACGAGACCTTCAGCATAAAGCCATTCATAAAAAGCGTTCCATCTGTCGCCGTCAATATATCCCCATCTTTCGCTGTCAGCGATATACTGCGAAGCCATCCATTTCTGACTTTCGGTTACCAGCTCTTCACTTCCTGCGAGAGAGCCAGTGGTGTCGCCCTTTATAAGAAGCTGTGCAGCTTCCTCCGGGTTTTCGGCAGCGTATCTGTAGCCCTTTTCGGTAGCACGTAAAAAGGCCTTTGCCTTTTCGGGGTTTTCTTCGAGGAAGGTGTTATTTGCGACTATGACAGGTGTGTAATAATCAAAGGTCTCTTCCATATCCGTCATATTGAAATAATCAAACTCAAGATCAGCCAACTCGCAGGCTATTCCTGCCCAGCCGTAATAAATCCATATAGCATCAGCGTCACCGTTTCTGAGTGCTTCAGCTTCATTTGTCACACTCGGAACAAGCTCGAGCTTTTCATAGTCGGCACCGCTTTTTTTCATCAGATGCTCTACCATTTTAAGCTCAATGGGACTGTTCCAGGTGGAATATCTTTTATTTTCGAGGCCTGAGGGAGTATCCATGCCCTCGCCCTTTCTCGAGATAATGCCCGAGGTATTATGCTGTAAAACAGCCGCAACGGCGGTTATTTCCAAGGGCTCATCAAGAGCGAATGCAGAGCCCAATAAATCCTGGAAGGATATACCGAACTGTGCCTGGCCCGAAGCTGTCATAATTTCCGCACCGTCCTCGGGCGGCTGAACGATTTTTATTTTTATACCCTCTTGCTCATAGTATCCGAGAGAGTCAGCTGCATAAAAGCCTGTATGATTTGTATTCGGAGTCCAGTCAAGACAGAGAACTATCTCCGTAAGACCCTCCTCCCCCTTTCCGCCGCAGGCGGCAAGAGAAAATAAAAGTATAAAGGTAAGTAAAACTGCAAATGCTTTTTTCATTATTATCATCTCTTTCTTTATCTGTTGCTTTTCCTCTTATGAGGCATACTGAGCCATTTAAGTAAGGCTACCGCACCCATCAGAAGAAGTGAAACTGCGGAGATAAGAATTATAACTGCAAACATTTTGTCAAAGGCATAGGCCTTCTTTACCCTCGTCATATAAACGCCGAGACCCTCAAAGCCTCCGAGCCATTCGGAAATAACTGCTCCCACCACGGCATAAGAAGCTGAAACCTTCAATCCCGAAAAAAACTGCTCGAGAGAAGCGGGAAATTTTATGTGGCGGAAAATTTTCACTTCGCCTGCACCCATACTTCTGAGAAGGTTGATTTCTTCGGCAGAAACGCTTTTAAAGCCATCTAAGAGAGAAACGGTTATCGGAAAGAAGGTAGTGATTACCACCAGAGTGATTTTAGGCGCCATAGAAAAGCCCATCCACAGCACAAGCACGGGAGCTATAGCGATAGTCGGTATAGTCTGACTTATGACCAAAATGGGATAAAGTGCCTTATAAAGAAATCCGAATCTGTCCATCAGCACTGCAAAGACAAAGCCCAGAGCCGTACCGAGCAAAAGTCCGTAAAGAGCCTCCTGAAGTGTTACTGCGGAATGCTCCGCAAGAACAGGAAATTCGCTTACGAAGGCCTTTACTACCTCTACGGGCGACGGAAGCATATAGCTCGGTATGATTCCCCCCTCACTTACGGTAAGCCATAAAAGACCTATGACTGTCAGGGAAATTACGGGCGCGCCCTTATTTATGATGCTTTGAAACTTTTTTGTCAATGGTAAGTACACCGCCTTCCGGTTTCCAGACAGTTTTTATGTAAGCAGAAACCTCAGGTGCGCCTGCATTTACGGCAACCCTGCTGCATTCGGCAACTATTTCCATAATCTGTCCGTAATCCTCGCCCTCTATGGTGGTTTCAAAGGGGCCTACATAATAATTCAGACCCTTAGAGGCAATATATGCGATTACCTCGTCTACAATTCTGATAAGCTCCTCGTCATTTTCCGTCTTTGGTAAAATCTGAATAGCCGCGCTTACAGTCATAACAATATCTCCTCGATTAAATATTTATTTAACATAAGAATATTCAGGACTGATTTGAAAAGACCTTCTGTTTCTGCCGGCAAGAAACAAAAATACACCACCGCATAAAAACGGTGGTGCTGAAAATTTATCTTTACTCTCCCTACGTCGGTATTATCCGAATCAGGTTATGGGTATAATCTCAGCCGATTTGCCATCAGCACCCCCGGTAATATTCTTTTGTCAAAGCGATTATAACACCCTTTTGTCAATCTTGTCAAGAGTTATTTAAGATTAGACGGATCTGCCTCGATAGTGATTTCGATATGGTTTTCCGAAGAGGCGAGATTTTTGACTGCCTTACGGTAATTCGTAAAATCAACTACCGAAATATCCGTACTGAACTGCTTTATCATTTTACCGAAGCTTTCGTCCAGCACACTGTCCTCAGGACTGTCAAACATAGCTTTTCCGTAAATAATCATAGCCTCAACGAGCTTTTCCGGAGCAGTTTCATAATTATCGCAGAGATAGACGAAGTATTTGAGCATTATGTCAGCCGAGAGCTTCTGAACACCCTCTTCGATAATGATGGGTATGCCTCTGTGGGTATAGGTTACCTTATCGGCTATGTTAATTTCCATATCGCCTAAATTTTTCATAAGGTCGATAAAGTTCTGCTCATCACCGATAATATATCTCTCTATGCTTATTCCGTAAAGCTCGCCCACACTCCATACCAGCTCATTTATTCCTCCGTTACCGAGGTGCTGCTGAAGTGTACCGAGAAAGCCGTTTACACCGGCCTTTTCCTCAGGACTTATAAAGGAGATGCTCACCCTTTTATTTTCCGAATCGAGTCTCGCAAGAGAGAGAAGCTCTATTTTCTCGTTTCCGTCACGGGTAAGCACGAAAAGGAAGTTTCCCTTTATTTCCTGTAAATCCTTTTCCTCCACCGCAGAAGCCACAGCCTCTGTAGCATCCGTTACCGTAGTTTCGTCATCAGCTCCGCCCTTTTCGCTGATAACCGTCACAGCGGAAAAAACACCGATAAGTAAAATAATAGCCGTGAATGCGGTTATAATGAACTTTTTGCTGGGTGTCCTGTTAAGAAAAGAAATAGAATTTAGCCTTTCGAAAAAATCCTTTATTTTATCTGCTATCAAATCAATAATTTCCATTTGTCCTCCGCAGGAAAACACAATAAAAAGGAGATCTGACGCTCCTTTAAATAAATATTTATCCTGTAATATATATCAAAAATTAAGAAATAATCCTTTCAAGTGTCTCTATTTTACCATAACAAGCCTCTCAAGTCAATGAACAAAAGTTTACAAAAGAAAAACTCCGCCGAAGCGGAGTCAATCAGAATTCTTTGTTTTCATTTTTTCCCTGAGGCTGAGGAGGATCCGCAGACTTATCGGGGGTAGGTAAATTCTGATTTTTCAGCTGGTATTTCTGTTTGTTTTTGTTGTTCTGAGGTTGATTATTCTTATTCTTTGCCATTTTCATAAACTCCTTAAAATTAGTAAGGCTTATGCCTCAGAAATAGTTTGCCCCGTAATATCAGAATTAAGCTGTTAAATAAATGAAAAACCCCGTTCAAAGAACGAGGTTTTGTGGTGACCCGGACGAGAATCGAACTCGTGTTACCGCCGTGAAAGGGCGGTGTCTTAACCGCTTGACCACCGGGCCTTATATGTAAAAGAGGAGGACACGTTATCCTGACTCTTTATTTTAAAACTGGTAGCGGCAGTGGGATTCGAACCTACGACCAATCGGGTATGAACCGAGTACTCTAGCCAACTGAGCTATACCGCCACATTAACGCCGCTGTTTACTCACAACGCTCAAATAATATATCACAAGACTTTTGTTTTGTCAATAGTTTTTTTGAAAAATTTTGTTTTTTCTTTTTCATCTTTTTTCAGCAAAAAAATCTCTTAAAAGTGCGGCACATTCTTCCTCCATAAATCCTCCGATAATATGAGGCTTATGGTTAAAGCCTTTATCTGCAAAATTATCCAGCGAGCCGAAGCAGCCGCCCCTTTCATCGTAGGCACCGAAAATAACTCTTCCGATACGGGAATTGATTACGGCTCCGGCGCACATGGGACAAGGCTCCAGAGTAACATACATAACCGCATCCGTAAGCCTCCAGGAGGAAACAGTCTCACAGGCATCGTTTATGGCACATATTTCCGCATGAAGAAGAGCATTTTTATTCTCTTCCCTTTTATTATAACCCTGGCCGATGATTTTATCCCCCAGGACTATCACCGCACCGACCGGTACATCGCCCTTTTCTCCCGCCTTACGGGCAAGCTCGAGGGCAAGGCTCATATATTCTCTGTCTTTCATTTTTTACCTTCCGAAATTAACATAGGTTGAGGTTATATAAAGCATAAGCAAAAACGCTGCTATCATAGGAATATTCAGGAAAAAGGCACTTATCTTTTCTCCCGGACTGAGAACAGTTTCTCCGACAGAAAAAGGCCTGTCCTTGTTCCTTCTCGCGAAAACGGCTGTACCGATAAGACCTACCGTACCTAAAGCATATATGCACAAAGCAGTTAAAGCAGTGCCCGTCTCTTCACCTGCTGCCACCATAATATAGGAAAGAGCGAGAGAAATAAAATTATTTGCGCCGTGAATAAGTACGGCTGTCCACAGCGTACCTGTCTTAACGGTAAAATATCCGATAGCAAAGCCGGCAATAAGAGCAAAGGGAGACTGAATAAGATTACCGTGCATTATAGCGAAAAGCACTGCCGAGACACCGATAGCGAAAACATCACCGTACTTTCTGAGATTTCCCATAACATAACCGCGAAGAGAAAGCTCCTCCGCCATAGCCGCAACCACTACCACTCTTATGAAGCTTAACAAAAAGCCCTCCGTGCCTTCAGGCATAGGAACCTCAGGTGAGCTGAGAGTAAAGCCCAGACTGCCCATAAATGTAATAAAAAACGAAGAAACTATATTTGCCTCCATACACATTCCTGCACCGGAAATAACCGCACCGAGAACCGAGAGCTTTCCTGTCTTGCGCTCGAAAACGAGGGTTTCTTCTACACCTGTATATTTTTTCATAATACGGTTTATAAGTGTAAAGGGCAAAAGAACACCTGCAAAGGTGAGAAATATATCTGCACCGCTTTGAAAAAACTTATCGGTGGTATATTTATCCCAAAGGCCCGCAGCCTGTATTCCCAAAGCGATAATATTCTGTATGAGAACATATCCTAAAAGAGCCAGACCGCAAAGAGCTCCTGCTCTTCTCAGATTTTTCCTTTCCTGCTCTTTTCTGTAAAAATAATCAGGAGTAAAATATTGCCCTGTAAATGAAGCCATAATATTCTTCCTTTCTTATACTTTTAAAATATCAATTATGGGGAAGGTTTCCCTTCCCCGTTTTTTATTCGTCGATTACCTCTTCGCCGCTGTCTCTGAGTGCAGTTTTCTGATTTTCGTCCACACCCTCTGTGCTCGAAGAGATGAAAAGAATCTTAAAGGTCATAAGCATAAGCTTTAGGTCTTCTAAAAGTGACTGATTAGCAACATACATAAGGTCCATCTGTACCTTATCATAGGGAGGAGTATTGTATTTTCCGTAAACCTGAGCATAACCCGTAAGACCTGCCTTGACCTGTAATCTTAAAGCAAATTCCGGCATATCCTTTTCATACTGGGCTGCAATTTCGGGTCTCTCCGGTCTTGGCCCTACAAAGGACATATCACCTCTGAGAATATTGAAAAGCTGCGGAAGCTCATCGAGACGGAGCTTTCTTATAATTCCGCCGACGGGTGTGATTCTGTCATCCTTCTCCCCTGCCAGTCTCGCCACGCCGTCCTTCTCGGCGTTCTGAATCATACTTCTGAATTTAAGAATTTTAAATTCTTTACCGTTTGTGGTAAGGCGTGTCTGCTTGTAAAGAACATCGCCGCCGTCATAAGCCTTTATAGCTATGGCAGTAACGAGCATAAAGGGTGAAGAAATAATAATAGCGATAAGAGAAAGAACTATATCCGCCATTCTCTTTACCAGATGATATACGAGATTAGAATCGTCGGCTCTCTTACAACGGTAAACAGGTACGTTCATAAGCTGTATTGTTCTGCCGCCACGGATAATCGTATCTGAAATTTTCGGCTTTACATAAGCTACCTTTCCGTTAGCGATACAGTATTTCACTACTTCGTTTCTGTAATCCGAGGGAACACCGCAGAGGAAAACGGCGTTTATGTTTTTTATTCTTTCGAAAAGTTCATTGAGAGGTGTCTTTTCACAGTTATAGGTATGCACCACATTGAAGCGTTTATCCATGCTTTTGATTCCCTTGAGAGAAAGATAGGAATCGATATTTCCGAAAACAACTACTGTCTTTCTCGGGTTATGAAGCTTAAAGTAAACATAATCTGCCAAATAACACCACAAGGCCGCAAAAACGGAAAAGGCAACGAACATTATTATGAAGGGAACGGGTGAAACCAGCTTGTAGCTGAGAAGAGAGAAGATAACATAGCACACTCCCTGCAGAAAGCCTACTGCTATTATCTGGGAAAATATGAGATCAGAAACTGTAGCAGTACCCACCATAAAGCCGCCGTAAACCTTTACGAAGGCTATATATATAACGATGAACAGTACACCTAAAAGATAGTTGCCTAAACGGAAAAAGGGAGTAGGTATGAATTTGTTGTAATACTCCAGCCAAACATAATAAAGGCTTCCGCTGAAGGATAATGTGATAAATATTTTAAAAAAGTAAAGAATTATTTTTTCCTTGACATATTTACTGTTATTCATATTTTAAACCCTCTGTTTTTAATTTATTTACGGTACAGTAATACCGTTCCTGTTTTTTTGCCTTCTCTTTTACAATATATGAAATGTACTTTATTTAAACTTAAAACTTCGGAGACAGTCTCCGTACTTATGCATATAATATCACAAACTTTCATTTATGTAAAGGCAAATCGTCTTTTTGTTTGCTTCAACGGTAATACGACCCTTTCTTTTTTATAAATCAGAAAAATAACGACTTTTTTCCATATATATTTACCATATACGACTATATTTTCTCCTTTACTATTGAAATTTACTTAATTTTAGTATAAAATAACTATAAATTATTAAAAAATAAGGTTTTTTGATATATTCAATTGGAGGTTTTGTATGAATTATTCACTTACAAAGAAACAAGCAAAAGAATTAATCACGGGAAAGCTTTCCCATTATTTCGGTGTTTCTGTAGATGAAGCTACCGATGAACAGTACTACAAGGCTGTCGCACTCATCGTAAGAGATCTTATGCATGACGGTCTGCGCGATTTCAGAGCTGACAAAAATGTAGAAAAGTCAAAGAAGATTTACTATTTGAGTATGGAATTCCTTATGGGCCGTTCTCTTAAAAATAATCTTTACAATCTTGATCTTACCAAGGTTTTCGAGGATGCTCTCAAGGATATGGGCATCAAGCTCGACAGACTTTACGAATGTGAACCCGATGCAGGTCTCGGTAACGGCGGTCTCGGCAGACTTGCAGCCTGCTATCTCGACGGTCTTGCCACACAGGGCTACTACGGTATGGGCTACAGCATCCTTTACGAATGCGGTATCTTCAAACAGAAGCTTATCGACGGCTGGCAGACAGAGCTTCCCGACTTCTGGCTTCCCGGCGGTGAAGTATGGCTCAGACCGAAGGAAAAGGATACCTTTACCGTACGCTTCGGCGGTGAGATAATCGACAATTGGGATAACCACTATCACAGCGTAGAATACAGAAATACCACCGATATTTTAGCTGTTCCCTACGATATGTATGTAAGCGGTAAGGACGGTAAGGCTATCTCTGTTCTCCGTCTCTGGAAGAGTAAGGCTCCTTCTCTCAATATGCAGTACTTTGACCAGGGTAAATATATGCTTGCTATGGAAAACCAGGCTATGGCTGAGGTCATCAGTAAGATTCTCTATCCCTCCGACGGCCACGCTGAAGGCAAAAGCCTTCGTCTCAAGCAGCAGTATTTCCTCGTATCCGCTTCTGTTCAGGATATCGTAAGCAGACATCTGCATCACCACGGCACTATGGAAAATTTCGCAGAATGTAACGCTATCCATATCAACGATACACATCCCACTATGTCTATTCCCGAGCTTATGCGTATTCTTCTCGACGAATGCGGCTACGGCTGGGACGATGCATGGAGCATCGTTACAAAGACAGCTGCTTACACTAACCATACAGTTATGAAGGAAGCTCTCGAATGCTGGCACGAGGACCTCGTAAGAAGCCTTCTTCCCCGTATTTATCAGATTATCAAGGAGATCGACAACAGATACCGTGCTTATATCTGGGAGACAACTCACGATGCAGGCAAGGTAGAGGAAATGGCTGTTATCTCCGGCGGTGCAATCAGAATGGCTAACCTCTGTGTAGCTGCCTGCCACAGCGTAAACGGCGTTTCTGCTCTTCACAGCCAGATTCTTAAGGATACTCTCTTCAACGATTACTATAAGATTACTCCCGATAAGTTCAAAAATGTTACCAACGGTATTGCTCACAGAAGATGGCTCTGCCAGGCTAACCCCGAGCTTACTGCTTATATCACAGAGCTTATCGGTGACGGCTTCATTTATGACGGAAATGAGCTTGAAAAGCTCCGCAAGTTCAAAAATGACAAAAAGGTTCTCGCTAAAATCGAAAAAATCAAGCTCGGTAATAAAAAGGCCTTTGCCGACTATGTAAAGAAGACTACGGGAATCGATCTTGACCCCAACTCAATCTTCGATGTACAGGTTAAGCGTCTTCATGAATACAAGCGTCAGCACCTTAATGCCTTGCAGATTATCGCAAGATACCTTGAAATCAAGGATAATCCCGACGGAGATTATGTTCCCCATACCTACATCTTCGGTGCCAAGGCAGCTTCCGGCTATTTCGTAGCTAAAAAGATTATTTCCCTTATCTGCGCTCTTGCCGATCTCATCAATAATGACCCGGATATGAGAGGCAGACTCAAGGTAGTATTCCTCGAAAACTATAACGTTACTATGGCTGAAAAGCTCATGCCCGCTGCAGACATCAGTGAGCAGATTTCTCTCGCAGGTACCGAAGCCAGCGGTACAGGTAATATGAAGCTTATGATTAACGGTGCTCTTACTCTCGGTACTCTTGACGGCGCTAACGTAGAAATCAACGAAGCCGTAGGCGACGAGAATATGTTCCTCTTCGGTATGAAGACTCCGGATGTAACAGAGCTTAAGAGAACAGGCTATACTCCCATAAACTACTTCAATAATAACGCAGAGCTCAGAAGAGTTATCGAATTCATTCAGCAGGGCTTCGGCGGTAAGCAGTTCCCCGAAATCGGTAACACAATTATCCACCATGACCCCTATATGGTTCTCGCTGACTTTGCAGATTACAGAGCAAAGCAGAAGGCTATCGATGAGGTGTGGAAGGATAGAACAAAGTGGAACAGCATGTCTCTTATGAACATCGCAGGTGCAGGCCGTTTCGCAGCTGACAGAGCTATCAACGACTACGCACGTGACATCTGGCACACTAAGCCCGTAAGATAATGTATAAGGCTGTCATATTTGACTTGGACGGAACACTCCTTGACACTTTAGACGATCTGAGAAATTCGGTAAACTACGCTCTCAGGGAGTTTTCCTTTCCCGAAAGAAGCAGAGAAGAAATCCGTTCTTTTATCGGTAACGGAGTTATAAAATTAATGGAGCGTTCTACTCCCGACGGAACTGACCCTGTAACCCAGAAGAAATGCTTCGAAGCCTTCAGAAGGCACTATCTTGAGCACATGTCAGATAACACCGCGCCCTACAAAGGTATCATCCCTCTGCTGAAAAGACTGAAAAGAGAAGGAATTTCCACTGCTGTAGTTTCAAATAAGCTTCACAGCGCAGTAGTCGGTCTTTGCGAGGACTATTTCCCTTCTCTTATTGATGTTCCCTTAGGCGTAGCCGAAGAAAAAGAAAGAAAGCCTTCTCCGCATAATGTTTATAAGGCTATGGAGAGACTTTCTTCCAATACAGAAAATACTATTTATGTCGGCGACAGTAATGTGGATGTAGAAACTGCACACCGAGCTGACCTTAAATGTATCGGTGTCACCTGGGGCTTCCGTGACAAAGATGAGTTGCTCGCTCATTCCTGTGATTTTATCGCAGACACAGCCGATGAGGTTTTAAGCTTAATACTGAAATAAGAAATACCCACCGTTATTGAATACGGTGGGTTGAATTTTTATCTTTGAAATTATTTAATAATGTCTGTTCCCATATAAGGAATAAGTGCCTCGGGAATAGTAACACTGCCGTCAGCATTCTGATAGTTTTCGAGAATAGCTGCTGTAGTTCTGCCTACTGCCACACCTGAACCGTTAAGAGTGTGTACGAGCTGAGCCTTGTCCTTAGGTCCGTTCTTATATCTGATGGAGGCTCTTCTTGCCTGGAAGTCCTCGAAGTTAGAGCAGGAGCTGATTTCTACATATCTGCCGTAAGAGGGCATCCATACTTCGATGTCGTAGGTTTTAGCTGATGAGAAGCCGATGTCGCCTGTAGAAAGAGCTACTACACGGTAGGGAAGACCTAAAAGCTGAAGAACTCTTTCTGCATCCAGTGTAAGCTTTTCAAGCTCCGCATAACTGTCCTCGGGCTTAGTGAACTTAACGAGCTCTACCTTATTGAACTGGTGCTGTCTTATGAGACCTCTGGTGTCTCTGCCGGCTGAACCTGCCTCTGCTCTGAAGCATGCAGAATAAGCACAGTAAGAAATGGGAAGCTGACTGCCGTCAAGGATTTCATCACGGTGCATATTTGTAACGGGAACCTCAGCTGTAGGAATAAGGAAGTAATCATTAGTTACCTTAAAGGCATCCTCCTCAAATTTGGGAAGCTGACCTGTACCTGTCATGGAAGCACGGTTAACCATATAGGGAGGGAATACCTCCGTATATCCGTTTTCGGTGTGGGTGTTAAGGAAGAATGAAACGATGGAGCGTTCGAGTCTTGCGCCAAGGCCCTTATAAAAATGGAAACGGGTACCTGTTACCTTGGCGGCTGTTTCGGGATCAAGAATTCCTAAATCAGCGCCGATGTCCCAATGAGCCTTAGGCTCGAAATCGAACTTTTTAGGCTCACCCCAGCGGCGGATTTCCACATTTTCGCTGTCATCCTTACCGATAGGAGTAGCATCGGAGGGGACGTTGGGGAATTCATACATCATTGTTTTCTGCTTTGCCGCAAGGTCATTTCTTTCAGCATCGAGAACCTTTACCTCTTCCTTGATGGCGTTCATTCTTGCCATAATTTCGCTGATGTCACCACCCTGCTTTTTGATGGCAGGGATCTGCTTACTGGCAGCGTTCTGCTCTGCCTTAAGAGCATCAGCCTTCTGTGTAATCTCTCTTACCTTTTTGTCGATGTCAAGGATTTCATCAACGACAGCATCCATATCCTTGTTTCTGGTTTTCATTGCATCCTTGACCTTCTGGGGATTTTCTCTGATAAGCTTAATATCTAACATTTTTATTTCCTTCTTTCAAATAACTCTTTATATTATTCACCTGCAAGACTTTTTAAAATCTTTTTCAGGTCATCTTTTCCGAAAAATTCGATTTCTATTGTACCCTTGTCTCCCTTGGCAAGATTAATATTCGCCTTTCTTCCGAGAGCCTCACGGATAGAAAGCTCACACTCATCATAGTAGGGGTCTCTCTTTTTAGGCTTCTTTTCCTTTTTCTCCTTTTTATCCGAAAGGAGATTTTTTACTATTTTCTCAGTTTCACGGACGGAAAGGTCTTTTTCTTCGATTTCCTTGCAGAGCAAAAGCATCGTCTTTTCATCCTTAAGAGGCAAAAGAGCTCTCGCGTGTCCCGATGAGAGCTTACCCTCCTTAAGAAGCACGATAACCTTGGCGGGCAGGGAGAGAAGTCTGAGAGCATTTGCTACTGCAGGTCTCGATTTTCCTACTCTTTCTGCCGCCTGCTCCTGTGTAAGAGAATAGGTATCCATAAGAAGCTTAAAGCCTTCTGCCTCTTCGATGGGATTAAGGTCTTCTCTCTGCAGGTTTTCGATAAGTGCAAGCTCCATGGCTTCACTGTCAGACATTTCTCTGATTACTACAGGAACCTGCGTAAGTCCTGCCATACGGGAGGCACGCCATCTTCTTTCACCGGCGATAAGCTGATATCCGCCGTCAGAAATAGGTCTTACTAAAAGAGGCTGAATAACGCCGTGCATAGCGATGCTTTCAGAAAGCTCGGAGAGAGCAGCCTCGTCGAAATGCTTTCTCGGCTGTTCTCTGTTAGGTTCGATTTCGTTAAGGCTGAGCTGTGTAACGGAGCCCGACTGATTTTCCGTGGAGTTGTCGAGGAAAAGAGCATCGAGTCCTTTGCCCAGACCGCTTTTTTTCTTCGGTGCCATATTATTTCTCCTTAGGTCTTCTATTATTCTTTTTTAGAAATTCTCTCGTAAATTCATCATAGGCAATACTGCCCTTGGATGACTTATCGTAATAATACACAGGCTGTCCGAAGGAGGGTGCCTCGGAGAGACGGACATTACGGGGGATCACCGTAGCATAAACCTTCTGAGGGAAGAACTTTTTAACCTCCCCTACCACCTGCTGTGTAAGATTAAGTCTGCCGTCATACATAGTAAGAAGCACTCCCTCGAGCTCCACCAAGGGGTTATAGAGTCTCTTAACCTGTCTTATGGTATTCATAAGCTGTGAAAGCCCTTCGAGAGCATAATATTCGCACTGTATAGGTACGATTACACTGTCTACTGCGCAGAGAATATTTACCGTAAGAAGTCCCAGTGAAGGCGGACAGTCAATAATGATAAAATCATACTTTTCCTTTATGGGCGCAAGGGCATTTTTGATTCTTGATTCTCTTTTTTCGAGGTCGACAAGCTCAAGCTCTGCACCGGCAAGGTTCATATTAGACGGTAATACATCGAGATTTGCATAATCTGTCTTTTTTATTATATCTTCGGCTTTTACGCCGCTTACTATCATATCGTAGGTGGACTGGCTGACATCTCTTTTATTTATTCCGAGACCGCTTGTAGCGTTTCCCTGAGGGTCTGCATCCACTAAAAGGGTTTTATAGCCGTAATGTCCTATCGCCGCGGCAAGATTTATAGCCGAGGTGGTCTTACCGACTCCGCCCTTCTGATTAACTATCGCTATGGCTTTACCCATTTTACTACCCTTTCTTTTAAAAATTTGGTTTAGACTAGTATTATATCACAAGAAAGTCGGTTTTTAAAGACCCTTACGGCATTTTTTTAAATTTATGTGTTTCACGTGAAACATTTCAGATACAGCAAAGACATCCGTCGGAAATAACCCTGACGGATGTCCTTGCTTAAGTGGGGTGTGAAAGAGAAAGATATGATGAAAGCAATTTATGCAGAGGGGATCTTTCTTTCGGGGAGTCTGTACATTTTATTTTTCGGTATGTCTATAACATATCTGTAGCTGTCCCCCGTGTCCTCTCTTTTTACATCAGCCTTAATACCCGCCCTGTTCATCGTATCCACGGCATTGTTAATGGTATTAAGAAAGATTTTTACATCGCTGAACATTATTTTAGTATGTCTTTTCGGTTTTTCCTCCCGTGTAATAAGCTCATTGATATAGTTTTCTGTCTGAGTTACATTCAGCTTTCTTTCTATTATTACCTCGAGGCAAGGCAGAACATCTTCCTTGTCGAGCCGCAGTAAGGCTCTGGCGTGTCTTTCGGAAAGTCCTTTTTCCAGTAAAAGCTCTCTTGCCTTTTCAGGGAGTGAAAGAAGCCGCAGCTTATTCGACACGGTGGAGGGTGCCTTTCCCAGCCTTCGCGCCGCATCCTCCTGCGAAATATCGAAATCCTTCATCAGCTTTTCTATAGCTACAGCCTCTTCGAAATAATTCAGATTCTGCCTCTGCAGGTTTTCTATTAGAGAAAAGATAGCAGATTTGAGTGTATTGACCTCTACTACTATGCAAGGCACTGAAACGAGACCTGCAAGTCTTGACGCCCGCAGTCGCCTCTCTCCTGCTACCAGCTCGTAGCCTTTATCTATCTGCCTTACTGTAAGAGGCTGAAGAATACCGTTCATTCTGATGCTTATGGCTAAATTAACTAACTCCTCTTGATTAAAAGCTTTTCTCGGTTGATTCGGGTTCGGATAAATCATTTCATTAGGTATAAGTAATACCTGGCCTGCCGTTCTCGGCTTTTCACTTATGAGCATAAAATTAACCTCCCTATGCCATGATAATACCACGGCATAAGGAGGTTGTCCAGCAAAACCGTTCTTTCGAAATCACGGTTATTCTACATTATATTATGTTATTTTAAGGGAAATTTCGCGATTTTTGCCGAAGGGCGTGGATATTTGGCAGGAGTTGACGAAACTTTTTTGATTAAAATTATGGTTCTTTCTCCGCTGTCAGCCAAATCAAAGGTCTTTTTATCTTCTATTTCTCCGCCTAAAAGCCTTATGGCACCCTTTGCCTCAGCTATTTCCTCGTCAGCCTTAGCGCTTTTCATAGAGATAAAGGTACCGCCTTTCTTTACGAATGGCAGGCAATATTCGGATAAATCTCTCAAATTAGAAACAGCTCTGGCAGTAGAAAAGTCGAACTGCTCTCTGAAGACCTTATCCTGTCCTGCAGCCTCAGCTCTTGTGTGAATTACATCGGCTGTAAGCTCTGTCTTTTCAAGAATGTCTCTTATTACATTAAGCTTTTTATTTGTGCTGTCGATAAGAGTTATTTTAAGGTCGGGACGGGCAATAAGCATAGCCACACCGGGAAAGCCTGCACCCGTACCTACATCGATAATCTTAGCTCCCTCGGGGATATCTGCGGCAGAAAATACCGTAAGAGAGTCTACGAAATGCTTTATCACTATCTCGTCAGGCTCAGTTATTGCCGTAAGATTAATCTTTTCATTCCATTCCACCAAAAGACGGGCATAAATATCGAAGCGTTCCAGCGCCCTTTCATCTAAATCCACACCGTATTCAGTGGCTTTTTCTTTTAATAAATCCAATGAAATAAATGTATCAGCCATTACAGTCACCTAATTTTCAGTATATGTTTCACGTGAAACATCATTTATTTTTAGAAAGGTAGATAAGAAGAACCGAAATATCAGCAGGGCTTACACCGCTTATTCTCGATGCCTGACCGAGATTTGCAGGCTTAATCTTATTAAGCTTTTCTTGTGCTTCCATTCTGAGACCTACTACCTTAGTGTAATCCAGGCTTTCATCAAGCTTTCTTACCTCGAGACGGCGCATTTCCTCTACCTGCGCCTTTTGTCTTTTTATGTATCCCTCGTATTTGATACTGATTTCTACCTGCTCGAATACCTCACGGGGAAGGTCGGGTCTGTTTTTATCGAAGGGCTTAAGACACTCGTAATCAAGCTGCGGCCTTTTTATAAGCTCTATCATTCTGCAGCCCGTGGTCAATGGCGTTGTTTCACGTGAAACAAGCACCTCATTAAGCTCTTCCGAGGGAGGTACGGAAACCAAAGATATTCTTTCCCTCTCTTCTTCTATAAGACGGAGCTTTTCTGTAAGTCTAGCCATTTTCTCTTCGCTTACAAGTCCTACCTTATATCCGTACTCCGTGAGACGGATGTCAGCATTATCCTGACGGAGAAGCAGTCTGTATTCTGAACGGGAGGTCATCATTCTGTAGGGATCTGAACAGCCTTTAGTTACAAGGTCATCAATTAGCGTTCCTATATATGATGAGGCTCTGTCCAAAATAAGAGGCTCTTTGCCCTTTACCTTCTGCACAGCATTAATACCTGCTATAAGACCCTGTGCAGCTGCTTCCTCGTATCCGCTTGAGCCGTTGAACTGTCCGGCACCGTAAAGACCGTCAAAATCCTTGAATTCGAGACTTGCCTTAAGATAAGTAGGATCTACACAGTCATATTCGATAGCGTAAGCTGTTCTCATAACCTGCACATTTTCGAGTCCGGGGATAGTACGGAGAAACTTAAGCTGAACATCCTCGGGAAGAGATGAGGACATACCCTGTAAATACATTTCCTCCGTATTTTCACCGCAGGGCTCTATAAAGAGCTGATGACGCTTTTTCTCTGCGAAACGGACTATTTTATCCTCGATAGAGGGACAATATCTGGGACCTACACCGTCTATCTTGCCGGAATAAAGGGGTGAACGGTGAATATTATCTAAGATTACCTGCTTGGTTTCCTCGTTGGTGTATGTTATATAGCAGGGGAGCTTATTTTCGGGAGTGTACTCTCCGTCAAAGGAAAAGGGTACAACCACATCATCGCCGTTCTGAATTTCGAGATTAGAGAAATCGACGCTTCTTCTGTTTACTCTGGAGGGAGTTCCCGTTTTAAAACGGCGGGTCTTCACGCCCAATTCATTAAGTGAAGCGGCTAATTCCGTAGAAGCAAACATACCGTCGGGGCCGCCGTCATAGGCTACATCGCCCACATAAATTTTTCCGCCCAGGAAGGTGCCCGTAGCTAAAATTACACATTTAGCATTATAAAGTGCTTCGAGTCTCGTCTTAATCTGCCATTTCCCCTCTAATCTGACGAGGGAAATAATCTCAGCCTGGACAAGCTCGAGATTTTCCTGCTTCTCCATTATATGCTTCATATATTCACTGTAGCGTCTGCGGTCAATCTGCGCACGCAGGGAGTGAACGGCAGGACCCTTACCTAAATTCAGTATACGGCTCTGAAGAGTATTCGCGTCAGCCGCCTTACCCATTTCACCGCCGAGAGCATCTATTTCACGGACGAGATGTCCCTTTGATGTTCCGCCGATAGAAGGGTTGCAGGGCATGTTGCCGACCCAGTCCATATTTATTGTGAAAACACCTACCTGTGTTCCGAGGCGTGCGGCAGCAAGACCTGCCTCTATTCCTGCATGTCCCGCACCGATTACAATTATGTCATATTCCTTTGCAAAATATTCCATTTAAAACTCTTCCTTTTGCTTTTTATAAATCGTAAAAGTTTTCCACATTTTCGGTAAGCTCTGTGGAAAAATATATATGTTTTTTTGCCCGTTTCTATTGAATAGAAATGTTTTTTATGATGTATTCACCGTTTTAAAAATTTCCATCGAACAGAATTGATTTTGTGAATAATATTCACTTTGTATAGGCTATATTTTTCTTTTTCGTAATTATAACACTAAATTTATCAGCTCTTCCGTGTCAGAAACTATAAAATCAGCATTATGCTCTCTGAATTCCTCTTCACTGCCGTAACCCCACAGTACACCGCAGGAGGCTACCTCTGCACCTCTTGCACCGTCGATGTCATAGCAGCGGTCACCTACCATAAGAACCTTACTCTTATTTTCTGCTCCTGATTTTTTCATCGCTTCGAGAATAAGTCCTGTCTTTGAGCTGTGATTACTGTCATCGATCTGTACTCCTACGACAGCATCGAATTTATCGGTGATTCCCAAAAAATCCGCTACATCATAAATAAGGCTTTCGGGTTTTGAAGAAGCTATCCCAACCTTTACGCCATTTTTGTGAAGAGTGTCGAGAACTTCGGGAAAGCCCTTATAAAGCTCACATTCATAAATTCCCTTTGCTCGGTAGCGCTCACGGTATTTTTTTATATACATTCCTACCTCTTCTTCACTTACACCGTAATAGGTGGTATAGCTGTAATGAATAGGGGGACCTATAAATTTTTTAAGATCATTAAGGTCCGGTACCTCGCGCTCCATTTCTTTAAAGGAATACTGTAAGCTTTTCAGTATTCCCTCCCCTGTATCGACTACCGTACCGTCGAAATCGAAAATTACATAATCATACTTTCTCATAGAAAACTGAGCCGATTTATTTAAAAAACAAACCGGCTTTCCTTTCAGTATTAAATTATTCTGCTTTAATATTTTTTCTTTCCTCAGCCTTCATCATAAACTTATCTGCTTTTATGCTGAAGCGTTCATGTGTACCCTTACCGATAAGACCTGCATTATCGTAAGCCTCCACATCAAAGGTTACCTTTCTTCCGTCACAGGAGGTAACAGTAGCTACAGCCTTAACCTGTGCACCTGAAGCTGTTGCGGCTAAATGGCTGATGTTAAGGGCGGTACCTACTGTAGAAATACCCTCCTCTGTGTATTTATCGCAAAGCTCACTTGCAGCCTGCTCCATAAGAGCAACCATAGCTGGAGTAGCAAAAACGGGAAGAGAACCGCTTCCCATCGAAGCGGCAGTCAGATTATCTGTAACTGTTATTATAACCTCATGTCTGGTTCCGTTTTCTATATTCATTATACTGTCTCCTTATGAAAATCTTTTAACAAATGAAAATACACTTACTCTGTCATCGGGAAGCTGAATGTTACTGTCTCCGTAAACAGCGGTCTGCACTCTCTGTGCAGCTAAAGGAAAGTCCATAAATACAACAGCGCTTGAACCTACATATCCTGCTCTGAAAACATCGTTATCACTTAAAGTAAACTGCTCTATATCATAGGTGACCCAACCGTTTGTAATGGCCTGGGTACCGTAGGATAAAATCTGCATCTTAGTCATATCGGTTTTAACATACTTAAAGAGCATATCGAGAGCATCGTTAAGCTGTGAAAGAGAAGCATTTGTCGCACTTTTAATAAAGGACTCGATAACCTGTCTCTGTCTTCTTGTTCTGCTGACATCGCTGTCGGAATCACTTTTTCTTATACGGGCGAAAACGAGAGCCTCCTTACCGTTAAGAGTTACGGCAGGACCGCTTTCGATAGTGTGTTTGGTGGTACGGTTAATATAATTTGCTTCATATTCCTGTACCTCTACGGTAATACCGCCCAAAGCATCGATTATATCCACAAAGGAAGAGAAGTCAACGGCAACATAATGATCAATGTCTATTTTGAAATTCTTTTCGATAGTATCAATAAGAGCTACGGGACCTCCGTAAAAATAAGAGGAATTAAGCTTTGCATATCTGTCCTCACCGCTTATATTCATATAAGACCAGGTATCGCGGAAAAATGAAGTCATATTTATTTTTTTCGTTTTCTTATTAAGAGAAACGAGAATAAGAGAGTCCGAGCGTCCGCCGTTTTCCAGCGCATCACTTGAGTCAAGACCTACCAAAAGAACATTAAGGACATTTTTACTCGAATAAAGAGTACCGCCGTTATTTGCCCACTGATAAAGATAATCATTAAGTGAGCCTGCGCTGTCGATAGAGGTCATAATTTCTATTTCCTCTTCATCGTAAATAGGCTGTGCGGTCTGTGTCTGCACCGGATTGTCACCGGTGTCGATAAGCTCCAGCTTTTCATTTATAAATGCCATAGCTACGGCGAAAATCACCATAAAGGCAGTCAGAAGAAAATAAAAGTTCTTTGCTCTTCTTCTTTTATTTTTCCAAAGAAATGCAGCAATCGGATTGGATTTTTTTTGTTTTTTCTTCTTTTCCATTGTCTCACTTCTTTCTTTTTATCTTCCGATGGGGGAGCCTTACTCCCCCTTTATGATTATTCTTCTGTATTCTGTGAAGCCTCTTCTGTCTGAGCAGATGAGTCCTCAGTTTCCTCTTCCTTTTCTTCCACCTCGCGTACTGCAATAGCCGAAACTACCTTTTCATTTTCGGAAAGTCTCATTACACGAACACCCTTTGAGGTACGTGAAACAGTATTGATCTGAGAAGCGGCCATTCTTATTATAATTCCGTCTGAGGAGATAAGAATAACATCATCACCCTCATAAACATTAGCCACAGCGGCTACCTTACCGTATTTCTCGATATGGTAGTTAAGAACACCCTTACCTGCACGGGACTGAATACGGTATTCGTCGAATTCACTGAGTCTGCCAAGGCCTGATTCTGCGATAGTAAGAATTTTCATGGAATTATCCTGATTTTCACCGATGATACACATGCCGACTACTTCGTCCTCGCTCTTGAGCTCGATAGCCTTAACGCCTCTTGCTGTTCTGCCTATGGGACGGCAATCGTTTTCATTGAATCTGATGGACATACCGTTTCTCGTAGCGATAAGGACATCGTCATTACCGTCAGTAAGTCTTACCCATGCGAGTTCATCGTCTTCGTCGAGATTAATGGCAATAATACCGTTTTTACGGATGTTTTTATACTGCTCAAGGTCAGTTCTCTTTATAATACCCTTTCTGGTAACCATACAGAGATATTTTATCTCTTCGCCGCCGAAATCGGGTACTCTTATCATAGAGCTAACCTTTTCGTCACCTTCAAGAGGGAGAAGATTTACGATATTCATACCCTTACTCTGCTTACTGCCCTCGGGAATTTCGTAGCCCTTGAGACGGTAGGTTTTACCGTAGGTGGTAAAGAACATAATATAATCGTGGCTCGAGCAGGTAAACATCGTCTCAGCTATGTCCTCTTCTCTTCTGGTCATACCCTTTACTCCTCTTCCGCCTCTGTTCTGGATGGAGTAAGATTCGACAGGCTGACGCTTGATATAACCGAGAGTAGTAAGAGTGTAAACACACTGCTCCTCGGGAATAAGAGATTCGATGTCAACCTCACCGCTGATGGTAGTGATTTCTGTTCTTCTTTCGTCACCGAAGCGGTCTCTGATAGCCATAGCCTCGCTCTTTACGAGACCGAGAACCTTGCTTTCATCAGAAAGAATTTCCATAAATTCAGCAATCTTAACTTTAAGAGCAGCAAGCTCTTCCTCAATCTTTGTTCTTTCGAGACCGGTGAGCTGTCCGAGACGCATCTTAACGATAGCATCAGCCTGTATTTCCGTAAGACCGAATCGCTCGATAAGAGCGAGCTTACCGGAAGCCTGGTCCTTAGATGCACGGAGAATTTTAATTACCTCATCGATAAAATCAAGAGCAATCATAAGACCGTCAAGAATATGCTTTCTTTCCTCTGCCTTACGAAGGTCATATCTCGTTCTTCTTACTATAACCTCTTCCTGATGTCTGATGTAGTGGTCTAAAATCTGCTTAAGTGTGAGGATTTTAGGTTCACCGCCTACGAGAGCGAGAAGAATAATACCGTAAGAAACCTGGAGCTGTGTAAATGAATAAAGCTGATTAAGGACAACCTGGGGATTAGCGTCTCTCTTAAGGTCAACTACAAGACGCATACCTTCTCTGTTAGAATAGTCGTTAATATCGGAAATACCTTCGATTTTCTTATCCTTAACAAGGTCAGCCATTGACTCAATAAGTCTGCGCTTATTTACCTGATAGGGAAGCTCGGTAACTACAATCTGGAATCTGCCGTTTTTAGTTTCGGCAATTTCGGCTCTTGCTCTAACGATGATTTTACCGCGTCCCGTGCCGTAAGCAGCTCTGATTCCGCTTCTGCCCATAACGATACCCGCTGTGGGAAAGTCGGGACCCTTAATAAACTGCATAAGGTCATCAAGGTCTGCCTCAGGATTATCGATGTAATAGCACATACCGTCGATAATTTCACCGAGATTATGCGGCGGAATGTTAGTAGCCATACCTACAGCGATACCTGTAGAACCGTTTACGAGAATATTAGGAAAACGGGAGGGTAAAACCGTAGGCTCCTTAAGACGGTCATCGTAGTTGGGAGCGAAATCAACGGTTTCCTTATCAATATCAGTAAGCATTTCCATAGAAAGCTTACTCATTTTACTTTCAGTATAACGATAAGCAGCAGGAGGGTCACCGTCGATGGAGCCGAAGTTACCGTGGCCGTCTACGAGAATATATCTGGTAGAGAATTTCTGTGCGAGTCTTACCATAGCATCGTAAACGGATGCGTCACCGTGAGGATGGTAAGAGCCGAGAACGGAACCGACAGTATCGGCGCACTTACGGTATGCCTTTTCGGGATAAAGACCGTTTTCATGCATAGTATAAAGAATACGGCGGTGAACAGGCTTAAGACCGTCTCTTACATCGGGAAGCGCTCTGGAGGTAATAACTGACATAGAGTAATCAAGAAATGACTTTCTCATTTCTCTGTTAAGGTCAACATCAATTATCGTCTGATTTTCGTATTTTAAATTTTCCATATTATCACCATTATTTTTTTATTTTGGTTATATGTCCTTAAATATCAACTTTGATTAATTTATTCTTAAAAAGATTTTCAATGAGATTGTTTATCATCTGACTGCTTTCATCATTCAGAGCTCTTTTAGGAATAATTACGGTGTCATTTTCACCAAAGGAAAAAGCAAGAGAGCTTATGCTGTCAATAACACTCGTAACATCGGTAAAGGCATAATGCTTTTCAAAATTTCCTTTAAATCTCTCTGTACTGCCGAAGCTGTAAACTATATGGTCCCCATAAAAATCTACGGTTACGGGACGATGTGCAAGAAGGGATTCTTTATTTGCTTTTATCTGTGAAAAAACGCTTATAACAGCAGCTATTCTCGGAATAACTATAAAAGATAAAAAAGCGTAATAAATAATCTCATACTGACTCATAAAAAAGCCGATACATATAAAAGTGCAGATAAAAAGAAGATTTGAAAGCATTTTATTTTTTTCATTACCGAAAATAATGCTGATTAAGATTGCCTTTTTATTTACATCTTTATTTTCGGGGTTGAAGCTTAATGAAAAATATTTCATAATCTTTTTCCCCCTAACTTATTTTCATAAATATATTTTTCCTTCATTTTTTCCTTCAGTATAAGAATGAATTTTTCGGCTTCACCCTTAATTATACCGCTTTTTGAAATACAGACGGGAAGATTTCCTTTTTCGATAATTATATTAACGGAATTTACACCTTCTATAATCATTTCTATTTCTTCGTAAAAATAATTTGATTTACTGTAAGGCGTAGAAAACTCAATATCATTTTCTCTGAGCAAAGCCTGCTTGAAGCTTTTAGAGGAGGCCTTATCAAATACATTTTTTACATTTTTTCTTAAAGCTGACTTTAAAAGAAAGTAAACAGAAATAATTTCCATTACCGTAAGAAAAAATGTGGCCGGTAAATAAGATTCCTTGTCTGTACGGAAATAAAGGATAATGCAGTTTACGGCAATAACAGATAATGAAGAAAGAAGCATAGCCGTAATAAAATATTTTTTATTAATAAAGCCCGACCTTTCAGACCATATCTGAGCTCCTTCATTAAATGCAGGCACCGTATCTTTATAAACAATACCGTATGGTGTCATTTTATCATTTC
Source organism: Clostridia bacterium (assembly GCA_017516315.1). Taxonomy (GTDB): domain Bacteria; phylum Bacillota; class Clostridia; order Oscillospirales; family Acutalibacteraceae; genus UBA6857. The sequence goes on from JAFXDE010000026.1 coordinate 30,124, forward strand.
CTTAAATATCAAGATTCTGAACATACTTTGCGTTCTTTTCGATGAAATCGCGTCTGGGCTCAACCTTATCACCCATAAGTATAGAGAAGGTTTCGTCGGCGGCGATGGCATCCTCTAAAGTAACACGAAGCATAATTCTGTTTTCGGGATTCATAGTAGTCTCCCAAAGCTGCTCAGGGTCCATTTCACCAAGACCCTTATAGCGCTGAATGTCTGCACCGGGCATTTCCTTCATCTTTTCGTCTCTTTCCTCGTCAGAATAAGCATATTCGTGCTTTTTACCCTTTGAGAGCTTGTAAAGAGGAGGCTGTGCGATGTAAACGAAGCCACCGTCAATAAGAGGTCTCATATATCTGAAGAAGAAGGTAAGAAGAAGTGTCCTGATGTGGGCACCGTCAACGTCGGCATCGGCCATAATAACTACCTTATGATAACGGAGCTTTTCTACATCGAAGTCCTCATTGAAGCCTGCACCGAGAGCAGTTACGACAGGAAGGAGCTTTTCGTTTGATATAACCTTATCGGGTCTGCTCTTTTCTACATTGAGCATTTTACCCCAGAGAGGAAGAATAGCCTGAATAGTTCTGTCTCTGCCTTCCTTAGCAGAGCCGCCTGCAGAGTCACCCTCTACGATGTAAATTTCAGTCTTTGTAGGATCCTTTTCAGTACAGTCAGCTAATTTACCGGGAAGAGAATTACTTTCGAGAGGCGACTTTCTTCTTGCGGCTTCTCTGGCTCTTCTCGCAGCCTCTCTTGCACGGGAAGCATCGAGTGATTTAGAAATAATAGCTTTTGCTACAGAAGGATTTTCCTCGAAGAAATCAGAAAGCTTTGTGTAAACGGTATTACTTACGAGCTTGGTCATTTCGGTATTACCGAGCTTACCCTTTGTCTGTCCCTCGAACTGTGCCTCTGTAAGCTTTACGGAGATTACTGCTACGAGACCTTCACGGCAGTCTTCACCGGCAAGCTTTGTATCAGCATCCTTTATATATCCGTATTTTTTACCGTATTCGTTGAATACTTTAGTAAGCGCTGTCTTAAAGCCTGTTTCGTGAGTACCGCCGTCTACTGTATTAACATTATTTGCATAAGAGAAAATTCTTTCCTTGTAGCCGTCATTGTACATAAGGGCTACCTCAGCACTTTTATCACCGTCTACGGAAGAAAAATGAATAACCTTTTCGTGAATGGGAGTAAGGCCGTAGGTTTCACCGATGTGCTCTACGAATGAACCGAGACCTCCTTCATAGCAGAAGTAATCCTCTATGATGTTATCCTCGTCTCTTTTATCTGTAAGAGTAATGGCAAGACCTGCATTAAGGAAAGCAGATTCACGAAGATGATTCTTAAGAATATCGTAATCGTATTCTGTAGTTTCCTGGAAAATAAGAGCATCGGGCTTGAACTTAATAAATGTACCCGTAATATCTGTGTCACCGATAACCGTAAGATCGGTAGCAATGTTACCTCTTTCAAATCTCTGATGATGAATGTGGCCGTTCTGAGAAACCTCTACCTCCATCCATTCGGAAAGAGCATTAACTACAGAAGAACCTACACCGTGAAGACCGCCGGAAACCTTGTAACCGCTTCCGCCGAATTTACCGCCGGCGTGAAGAACGGTAAGAACTACGGTAACAGCGGGAAGACCCTGCTGTTCATTTATTCCTACGGGAATACCGCGGCCGTTATCCCTTACGGTAATTATATTACCCGGTAAAATTTCTACCTCGATGTGAGTACAGTAGCCTGCCAGAGCTTCGTCGATTGAGTTGTCAACGATTTCATAAACGAGATGATGAAGGCCTCTCGGACCTGTAGAGCCGATATACATACCGGGACGCTTTCTTACAGCCTCAAGTCCTTCGAGAACCTGAATGGCATCAGCATTGTATTCCTCGGTAACAACAGTGTCCATAGTTTCGATTATTTCATCTTTTACTTCTGTTATTTCCTGATTTTCAGCAGTAGCCTTGATTTCATCCATGGCTATTACCTCCGTTTCATTTTTTACAAATTTAAAATTAATCTATATAAATCGGTTAAACCGTGTATTTTCTTAATATTTAAGATCCTGGGTTCTCTTTAAAAGTGTAGAGGTGGAAATCTGTGAAAGATAAACCTTATTTTTTTCTTCCTTTGAAGAGCATACGATAAAGGATTTAGGTAATTCCATAGAAACTACATTTACATTGCCGTTTTTTTCGGCATAGGAAAGATAATCCCTTGTTTTCTTTGAGACAGTAGTATTATCAAGGTCAAAAATACCCACTATTTCATCATGAGTTATAACCGTATTCTGTCCTAAATGAAGATACATAAAAATACCTCTTATCTTTTTTTACATATACCGTCTTTCATTTCCAGCTTCATACCGTATTTTAAATTTTTTACAGCAGTAGGATCGCAGCAGGTAATAAAAACCTGCCAGTCCTTAATGTGGTTAAGAATATAATTCTGTCTGCCTGTGTCAAGCTCACTCATAACATCGTCTAAAAGAGCTACAGGCTGAACATCGGAAAAATTTTTAATAACTGCTGCTTCACCTAATTTAAGAGAAAGAGCCGCAGACCTCTGCTGTCCTTGTGAACCGTAATTACGGGCAGGAAGA
>JAFXDE010000027.1 GCA_017516315.1 Clostridia bacterium
GAAGAAGCAGAGCTGGCAAGCCAGTTCGGCATTATGAGCATTCCGACGCTGGTGGTGATTGAAAACGGCAAGATTGTAAATCAAACAATGGGAGCAAAACCGAAGGATGAAATTCTCGCTATGCTGTAAGGAGATGAAAAAATGGGATTCTTTGATTTTTTCAGACAACCCGATGTAAATCAGGGTGTAAATAATTATAAAAACACTCCCGGTGCTGTTTTGCTTGACGTGCGCACTCCGCAGGAATATAGCGAAGGGCATATCCCGGGAAGCAAGAATGTTCCGCTGCAAAGTCTTGACAAGATAAGAAGCATAGTGGAAAATAAAGATACAGAGTTGTTTGTATATTGCTACTCCGGTGCCAGAAGCCGTCAGGCTGTGGCGGCACTCGGACAGATGGGATATACCAAGGTCAATAACATCGGCGGTATATCTTCTTATCACGGAAAGGTGGAACGGTAATTATGAAGGTTGTTATTGTAGGCGGCGTGGCAGGCGGAGCAACTGCCGCCGCACGAATCCGAAGGCTTGATGAAAAGGCACAGATCGTAGTGTTTGAGCGCTCGGGATATATTTCCTACGCTAACTGCGGCTTGCCGTACTATATAGGGGATGTGATCACCGATGCTGAGGAACTGACACTTCAGTCTCCCGAAAGCTTTTATTCTCGATTTCGTGTGGATATGAGGGTTCATCACGAGGTTACGGAAATTCATCCCGAAAAAAAGACGGTATCGGTTAAGAATTTGAAAACGGGTGAAGAATTTGAAGAAAGCTATGATAAGCTCATTCTTTCTCCCGGTGCAAAGCCGACGCAACCCCGTTTTTTCGGTGCAGACCTTGACAAAGTGTTTACTCTTCGCACCGTGGAGGATACTCTTCGGATCAAGAATTATATAAATGAAAATCATCCCAAATCAGCGGTACTGGCAGGTGGCGGCTTTATCGGCCTTGAGCTTGCGGAAAACCTGCGTGAGTTGGGAATGGATGTTACCGTCGTTGAATACGCGAAGCAACTGATGAGTCCCTTTGACTCGGATATGGCAGCTTTCATCCATAATGAGATGAGAAAGCACGGCGTAAAGCTTGTTTTAGGTCGAGCAGTGGAAGGCTTTGAGGGAAAAGACGGCGGTGTTGACGTGCTGCTGAAGGATGAAGCACCTCTTCACGCTGATATGGTAGTGCTCGCTATCGGTGTAACGCCCGATACGGCTCTTGCTAAGGAAGCAGGCCTTGAACTCGGCATCAAGGGTGCGATTGTCGTCAACGACCGTATGGAGACCTCGGTTCCCGATATTTACGCCGCAGGCGATGCAGTGCAGGTGAAAAACTCTGTTACGGGCGATGATGCACTGATCTCCCTTGCAGGCCCCGCCAATAAACAGGGTCGCATTATCGCAGACAATATCTGCGGTCTTGACAGCCAATATAAAGGTTCTCAGGGCAGCTCGGTTATCAAGGTTTTTGATATGACGGTGGCCCTCACCGGCATCAACGAACGAACCGCAAAAACGGCGGGACTTAATGCGGATACGGTTATCCTTTCGCCCATGAGTCACGCAGGTTACTATCCTGGCGGTAAGGTAATGACTGTGAAGGTCGTTTTTGAAAAAGGCACCTACCGTTTGCTTGGCGCACAGATCGTCGGATACGATGGCGTAGACAAACGCATCGATGTGCTTGCTACTGCCATTCGCGCAGGGTTGAAGGCAACCGACCTGAAGGATCTTGACCTTGCGTATGCACCGCCTTATTCTTCGGCTAAGGATCCTGTGAATATGGCAGGATTTATGATCGATAACATCGCAAATGGTGTACTGAAACAGTGGCATCTTGAGGATGCATACAAACTGCCCCGTGACGGAAGTGTAACTCTGCTTGATACAAGAACTGTTTGGGAGTATAGTCAAGGTCACATTGAGGGATTCAAGAACATCCCCGTTGATGAGCTGAGAGAACGGCTTGACGAGGTGGAAAAAGGCAAGTCCGTATACGTGATCTGTCAAAGCGGTCTGCGAAGTTACATCGCAAGCCGTATTTTGGAAGGAAGCGGCTACACGGCATATAATTTCGCAGGAGGCTTTCGCTTCTTTGACGCGGTAATGAACGACCGCGCGCTGATCGAGTGTGCCACTGCCTGCGGCAGGGATAACTGATTAAAAAGCAAATGTCCGCCGTGCGTTTTGCATCGGCGGACATCGGTTATTGGTCACTTAGTTCTTCTAATCCGGGTTTGTCGGTAAGTTCAATTGTACCGCGGGAGAGCTTGACCATGCCTTCGTTCTGGAAATATTTAAGCATTCGGGTGATGACCTCGCGGTGAGAGCCAAGGTGACTCGCAATGGTCTCATGTGTTATTTTCAGCGTGTCGCTGTCCTCGATAGCGGATTCTTCCAAAAGGAAGGCGGCAACGCGTTTGTCAAGGCTTTTCCACATAATTTGCTCAATAAGCCACATCACATCGGAAAAGCGGGTGGCCATCAGTTCATTTGTGTAGTTCGCTACGGGTGCGGACTCGGCCATAATATTCTGATAGACCTCTACCGGAATGATCCAAAGGTCAGTGTCCTTTTCGGCCTCAATGGTGATGTCAAACTGAATAGAGCGCATCATACAGGATGCGGAAAACAGACACATATCCCGATCAAACAGACGGTAAATGGTGATTTCCCGTCCTTCATCGGAGAAAATATAAGCGCGAAGCTGACCGGACTTTACCAGCAAGAGCCCTGTGCAGTCATCTCCGCCGTTGTGGATCACCGTTCCTTTTTTTACCGTGCGGGTGATTAATGAACTGAGTATCTGTCCTTGGTGAACAGAGTTTAATTTATTCCATATAGGGAAATAGTTTTGAAATTCCATATAATCCATCCTACCCTTATCCGCTTGTAAGTACGGAGCAGATAAGGAATATGTTTTTAATTCATTATACACGATTTGCTCCGAAATTTCAATACGAATATGATTGATTGTAATTTAGTAACAGATATCTTTTAGATTCAAACCATAAAATTTGCAAATTAGGGTGACGAGTATAATCCGAACCCGTTTTTTGCGGGTAGATTTCCGCCACCTCTTCGTTAAAATACTCGCAAATCCGATAGGATTTGCTGCGTTTTGTGCCTTGATTTGTCAAAAATCTCCGCCGCAAAAAATCTTTGACCTGAAAGTGTAAATTTTTGCGGCTATTTTGGATAATGAGGATGCCGACAGGCTGTCGCCTTTCTAATCCGAATTACCGAAAGAGGCGTGAAAATTCACTCTTTCAGGCGAGTTCGGATTATACTCGCCACCCTAACGAACTGTGGTTCAGAATTGGGTAGTAAGGCCATGATGAGGTCTCACTTTAGAACCTCTACCCGAAGGGGCTGTTGCACGAAAGAGTAACAACCCTAACTTCATAAGCCAAACCGAACATCGAAATGTTAAATTGCGGAAAAATGCAAGCTTTGCAAAAACAAGCACACAACAAACAAAGAGGTAATAAAATTCTCTTTAAAGCTGTGTGCTTTTATCTTTTTATGCTGCTTTCAACTCAAATAAATGCTGTTTGTTTCTACCACTTTGAGTTTTGTTATTATATCTGAAAACACCTTGAAAAAAGTTGTACATACTGATATAATGTTATTGTAAACTAAAAGGAGGCTTTAATTATGAATAAACCTGTATATCCCAAATGTACTGTTTCTGCATCTGAGGTGGCAAGAATAAAGGGTATGGGATTTTTAAGAGATAAAACGACTGAGGATAAATTCAATTGCAGAGTTCTTACTGTAAACGGCAGAGTCAGCAGTGATTTTATGCGTAATGTTGCTGAGGCCGCCGATAAGTTCGGTACGGGTAAGCTTGCCATGACCTCGAGAATGACCGTTGAAATCCAGGGTATCTCTTACTGCAAGATAGATGATTTTATCGCCTTTATCAATTCGAAGGGTATCGAATGCGGCGGCACGGGTCCGAAGGTGCGCCCCGTCGTTTCCTGTAAGGGTACAACCTGCCAGTACGGCCTTATTGATACCTTTTCACTCTCGGAAAAAATCCACGACAGATTTTATCTTGCTTATCACGGTGTTAAGCTTCCCCACAAATTCAAAATTGCAGTCGGTGGCTGTCCCAATAACTGCGTAAAGCCCGATATCAATGACCTTGGTATCATCGGCCAGAGAAGACCTGCCGTTTCTGATAAATGTGTAGGCTGCGGCCTTTGTGCAAAAGCTTGTCCCATGGGTGCAATAAGTATGGAGAATAAGCTTCCCGTAATTGACAGAGAGAAGTGTAACAGCTGCGGCAGATGTACTGTAGCCTGCAGGGTTGACGGAATGGAAATCGAAAAGGGCGGATATAAGCTTTATCTTGGCGGCAGATGGGGTAAAAAGGTCGGCAGAGGTACAGCTCTCGACTATATCTTCGAAACTGAGGAAGAAATCCTTTCTGCTATCGAAAAGACAGTTCTTTTTTACAAAGAAAAGGGCGTTGCAGGTGAACGCTTTGCTGATACGATAGCAAGAGTAGGCTTCTGTGCAGTGGAGGAAGCTGTACTTTCAGATGAAATTCTTAAAAGAAAAGAAGAGATTCTCAGGGATGAATAAGAAAAGTATAGTTATTGCAGTTGTCTTTGTAGTGCTTATTATTTTCGTTTCAGGTGCAGTTGAAACAAACAGGACTGAAAGCGGCGGAGATTATTTTACCTTTACCGATAGCGAGGGAGCTATTGTCGAGCTTTCTCACAGGCCGCAAAAAACGGCCGTGCTTTTTTCTTCGCTTGCCGAATGTTGGCTCGAGGCCGGCGGAGAGGTTTATATAACTGTAGGTGAAAGCGTAGAAAGAGGCCTTGTAAAAGAGGGGACAGAGCTTGTTGACAGCGGTGCCGGAAAAACCGTTGACACGGAAAAGCTCATATCCCTGGAGCCTGATTTTGTTATATGCTCGGCCGATGTGGCATCTCACCGTGATGTTGCTTCTGCTTTGAAAAAGGCGAGAATTCCTGTTGCGATGCTCAGAATGGATAGCTTTGAGGATTATCTGACTATTCTTAAAGCATTTACGAAAATTACAGATAAAAGCGAAAATTATGAGCAGTTCGGTGAAAAGACAAAAAGCGAAATCGAAGAGATAATCAGCAGCGGAAAAAGAGAGGATAACCCGAAAATTCTTTTCGTGCGTTCAGGCTCTTCCTTCAGCTCCGCTAAGGCTAAAAAGGCAGATGAAAACTTTGCGGCGAAAATTCTCGGGGATTTAGGCTGTGTAAATATTGCCGATAAGGCAGAAGTGCTTCTTGACAATCTCAGCGCAGAAGTGATACTCAGAGAAAATCCGCAGTATATTTTTGTGTCGGTTATGGGTGATTACGATAACAGTAAGGCATATATGAAGGAGCTTCTGAAAAAGAAGGAGTATGCTTCTCTCGATGCAGTAAAAAACGGCAGAGTCTACTTTCTTCCTAAAGAGCTGTTTCAGTATAAGCCCTGCAGCAGATGGTCAGAAAGCTACAGATATATTTCATCAATTTTAAATAATGAGTGATGTTTATGACCCGAAAAATAAAAATGAAATCAGCATACGGTAAAATCGGCCTTGTGCTGATTTTGCTCTTTTTAAGTCTTTTGTCCCTTCGTTTCGGAAGCGCGGAAATGACAGATACGCAGTTCCTCGGCGGTCTTTTTAACCGTCAGGGCTTTGAAACCGAAAGAATTATTTTGCTCACTCTCAGACTTCCGAGAATACTTGCGGCCATTACAGCAGGTGCCGGTCTTTCTGTTTCGGGCGTTATTTTACAAAGCGTAACGGGAAATGAGCTTGCCTCACCTAATATTATCGGTGTGAATGCAGGTGCAGGCTTTTTTATGGTGCTTATGCTTTTCTTCGCACCGAATACGGTTTACTTAAGACCCCTTGCGGCCTTTGCAGGCGCCTTTCTGACGACACTGCTTATTCTTTTTACCGCATCAAAGGGACAGTTTTCGAAAACAACGGTTATTCTCTGCGGTGTTGGGATAACGGCCGTGCTTAATGCGGGAATATCGTTTCTTACATATCTTAATCCCGATGTGCTTGCGGACTACAGCTTTTTTTCGGTAGGCGGTGTGGCGGGTACAGAAATAAAAGAGCTTATTCTGCCTGCTTTTGCAGTTGCTTTTTGTGTGATAATAAGCCTTGTGCTTTCCGGAAAAATTGATATTCTTTGCCTTGGTGACAGTCTCGCCAATTCATTAGGCGTTAATGTGAAGCTCCTTCGTGTGGTTTGCCTTGCCGTGGCAGGACTTTCGGCGGCTTCGGCAGTATCCTTTGCGGGTCTGCTCGGCTTTGTGGGACTTGTGGTACCTCATATTGCGAGAAAAATCACCGACGGAAGCGTGAGTGAAATGCTGAAGGTGTCGGTGCTTTCGGGCGGAATTTTAGTCGTTACGGCAGATCTTATGGGCAGAACGCTGTTTGCTCCGTCAGAGATTCCCGTGGGTGTTATTATGTCATTTGTCGGCGCGCCGTTTCTTCTTTATATCGTTATAAGGAGGAATAAAAATGCTTGAGTTTAAAAACATAAGTGTTACGAAAAATAAAAAAGCCATTCTGCAGAATGTTAGCTTCTCGGTCAGACCTCACACAATTACGGCAATAATAGGTAAAAACGGAAGCGGAAAATCGACTCTTATTTCCTGCCTTACGGGAGAGAGTAAATATAAAGGAACGGTTTTCTTCTCTGACGAGGATATATCCTTATTGAGCTTAAAGCAAAGGTCAAGATTGGTTTCTCTTCTTCCGCAGAATCTTCCTGCAGCTCCCGTAACGGTGGAAGCCCTTGCAGAAATGGGAAGAAATCCCTATACAGATATAGGTAAAAGACTCTCGGAAAAAGACAGACAGCAGATAGAAAAGGCGATTGAAAGCGCAGGAATCACAGATATTCGCCGTAAAAGGCTTACTGAAATTTCAGGCGGTGAAAGGCAGAAGGCATATATTGCTATGGTTCTTTCGCAGAACACCCGAGTTATTGCCCTCGATGAGCCTACGACCTATATGGATGTGCAGGTGGAGAAGGCTTTTATGTCTCTCGTCCGTGAGCTTAAAGAAAAGCACAAAAAAACGCTGCTTGTGGTTATGCACGATCTTTCGGCAGCGGCAGAAATCGCAGATAACATTCTTCTTCTCGATGAAGGCAAGGTCAAAAAATTCGGAGAAACCGAGGCTGTTATTGAAAGCGGAGCCATAGAAGAGACCTTCGGTGTCGCAAGGTACGAATGTGAGCTTGGCGGAGAAAAGAGAATAATTTTCAGATAAAAGGAGAAATGTAAATCAACTCTCTGATGCGGACCGTCGGTGTTCGGAAGAGGGTTGATTTTTTTGATTTGGGCAGTATTTTACGGATGCTTTTTTCTCTCAGCCTTATATTAAGATTTTTTGCTGTTTACTCTACAGTTTGGGTTAAAATGTATTGTTTTCGTTAAATCAATATGATATAATAGGTCTATAAAGCAAAAGGAGGAAATATAATATGGCTAAAAAAAGACTTATCGGCGAATATCCCGTTATCGGTATACGCCCGACCATCGACGGCAGACGAGGTGTTTTGGGTGTTCGTGAATCCCTGGAAGAGCAGACAATGAATATGGCAAAAAGTGCTGCCAAGCTTTTCGAGGATAATCTTAAATATTCTGACGGAGAACCGGTCAGGGTAGTTATTGCCGACACTACTATCGGCAGAGTAGCAGAGGCGGCCGCCTGTGCAGATAAATTCCGCAGAGAGGGTGTAGATATCACCGTTACCGTAACACCCTGCTGGTGCTACGGTGCAGAAACTATGGATATGGATCCTCATACCATCAAGGCAGTATGGGGCTTCAACGGTACGGAACGCCCCGGTGCTGTTTATCTTGCATCGGTTCTGGCGACTCACGCTCAGAAGGGTCTTCCCGCTTTCGGTATCTACGGCCACGATGTTAAGGACTGCGATGACAGGGAAATACCTGATGATGTCAGAGAAAAGCTTCTTCGCTTCGGTCGGGCAGCTGTAGCCGCCGCCACTATGAGAGGCAAATCATATCTTCAGATCGGCTCAATCTGTATGGGTATAGGCGGTTCGATTATCGATTCTGATTTTATCGAGGACTATCTCGGTCTGCGCGTGGAATCTGTCGATGAGGTTGAAATTATCCGCAGAATGACAGAAGAGATTTACGATAAAAAGGAATTCGAAAAGGCTTTGGCCTGGGCAAAGAAAAACTGTATTGAGGGCTTTGACAAAAACCCTGAGAATCTTCAGAAAACGAGAGAAGAAAAGGATGCAGACTGGGAGTTTGTAGTTAAGATGATGGTGATTATCAAGGACCTTATGAACGGTAACGATAATCTTCCCAAGGGCTGTGAGGAGGAAGCGGTCGGTCATAATGCTATCGCTGCCGGCTTCCAGGGTCAGCGTCAGTGGACAGACTTTTATCCTAACTGCGATTTCCCCGAATCTATGCTTAATACATCCTTCGATTGGAACGGTGCGAGAGAGCCGTATATCCTTGCTACGGAAAATGATGTGCTTAACGGCATCGGAATGCTCTTTATGAAGCTTCTTACAAACCGCGCACAGATGTTTGCCGATGTTCGTACATATTGGAGCAGTGACTCTATAAAAAGAGTTACGGGATATGAAATTGACGGCAAGGCAAAGGCAGCCGACGGCGTTATTCATCTTATTAATTCCGGTGCCTGCTGTCTTGATGCCAACGGTGCCGCAAGAGACGAAAAAGGAAATGCGGTAATCAAGCCCTGGTATGAGGTTACCGAGGACGATCAGAAGGCTATAATGAAAAACGCTACCTGGAACTATGCCGACCTCGGTTATTTCCGCGGCGGAGGATATTCTTCGAGATTTGAAACGAGAGCAGAAATGCCTGCTACCATGATAAGACTTAATCTCGTAAAGGGTCTCGGTCCCGTGCTTCAGATAGCAGAGGGCTGGACAGTTGAGCTTCCCGAGGAGGTTTCCGATACGCTGTGGAAGAGAACGGACTATACCTGGCCCTGTACCTGGTTCGCTCCCAGAACGACAGGTGAGGGTGCCTTTAAGACAGCTTATGAGGTTATGAATAACTGGGGCGCAAATCACGGCGCTATTTCATACGGTCATATAGGCGCAGATCTTATTACCCTTTGCTCGATGCTCCGTATACCCGTTTGTATGCATAATGTTCCCGAGGAAAAGATTTTCCGTCCCGCAGCGTGGAATGCCTTCGGTATGGATAAAGAAAGTGCAGATTACAGAGCTTGCCGTAATTTCGGTCCGCTTTTCAAAAAATAAGAGGTGTGTAAAATGGATAATTTATCATATTCGGAAATCCGTGAGCAGATTTGTGATGTGTGTCATAAAATGTGGCAGTTGGGATGGGTTGCGGCAAATGACGGAAATGTTTCCGTTAAGCTTCCCGACGGTAATTTTATGGCGACTCCCACGGGTATCAGCAAAAGCTTTATAACACATGAAAAGCTCGTTATTATAAACGGTGACGGCGATGTTCTTGAGGGCGCTCCCTATAAGCCCTCGAGCGAGATAAAAATGCACCTTCGCTGTTATAAAGAAAGAGAGGATGTAGGAGCAGTGGTACACGCTCATCCTCCTACGGCTACAGGCTATGCTGTCGCAGGGAAAAGCCTCGACGAGTATTCGATGATAGAAACCGTCATCGCAATCGGCTCTATTCCGCTTACACCCTACGGTACACCCAGTACAAATGAGGTTCCCGAAGCCATCGCTCCCTATCTCAAAGAGCACGATGTTATGCTTCTTCAGAATCACGGAGCATTAACTGTGGGCTGTGACCTTATTACTGCCTATTACAGAATGGAAACTCTCGAATTGTTTGCTAAAATTTCACTTACTGCACATCTGCTCGGAGGTGCAAAGGAAATTTCAAGACCTAATATCGATAAGCTTCTCTATCTCAGAGAAAACTACTACGGTGTTACGGGAAAGCATCCCGGCTACAAGCACTATAATAAGGAAGATGAATAATGCTTAAGAATATACCTAAAATTTTATCACCTGAGCTTCTCAAGGTTCTTTGCGAAATGGGACACAGCGACAGAATCGTTATCGCCGATGCTAATTTTCCTGCCGAAAGCATGGGAAAAAATGCTATCGTAATCCGTGCTGACGGACACAGTGCTACGGAGCTTCTCGATGCGGTTCTTACGGTGTTTCCTCTTGACGGTTATGTGTCTCATCCTGTTTGTCTTATGCAGGTTATGCAGGGCGATAATGTAGAAACACCTATATGGGAAGAATACAAGGCGATAGTTAAAAAGCACGATGAGAGAGGCGCCGATGCCTTCGGTGAATATGAACGCTTTGAGTTTTATGAGCAGGCAAAGAAGGCCTATGCCATAGTCGCTACAGGCGAGTCTGCTCTTTATGCAAATCTGATACTTCAGAAGGGTGTTATCTGATTATGAAATACTGTCTGGCTATTGATATGGGAGCTTCAAGCGGTCGGCATATTCTGGGATATGTCGAAGAGGGAAGGCTTAAGCTCAGGGAAATTTATCGCTTTGACAATTCGATAATTGACATTGACGGTACTCTCTGCTGGGATATTGAAAGGCTTTTCGCGGAAATAAAAAACGGCCTCAAGGAATGTAAAAGGCTCGGCATTTGTCCCGAAACGGTTGCCATTGACACTTGGGGTGTCGATTATGTGCTTTTGGATAAGAATAAAAAAGAAATAATGCCTGCTGTTTCCTACCGTGATCCGAGAACCCTCGGAGTGCCCGAGGAAATCGACGGAATTATTCCGCGTAAGGAGCTTTATGAACGCACGGGTATTCAGCCTACGAGCTATAATTCGATTTATCAGCTCTATTGCGATAAGAAAAGCGGAAAGCTTAAGGATGCCGTTTATTTTCTTATGATGCCCGAATATTTTTCCTTCAGACTTACAGGTGAGATAAAAAATGAATATACACTTGCAACGACCGGGGGATTGGTTAATACGGAAACCTTTGAAAGAGATGAGAAAATACTCGAAAAGCTCGGTATTCCTAAAGAAATCTTTTCACCGCTTTCTATGCCCGGCACTCTTGTCGGTAATTTAAGTGAAGAGGTGAAAAAGGAGGTCGGCTTTGATACAAAGATTATTCTCTGTGCCTCCCATGATACTGCGTCTGCCGTCGCTGCGTGCTCGGTGGGTGACAACGGAGTTTACATTTCTTCGGGAACATGGAGTCTTATCGGAACGGAAAACACAGAGCCTGTTACCTGTACTGAGGCTATGGAAGAGGGCTTTACCAATGAGGGCGGTATTTTTCATCGCTACCGTTTTCTCGAAAACATTATGGGAATGTGGCTTTTACAAAGCATAAGAAAAAATCTCGATAAAAAATTTACTTATGACGAGATGATGAAAATGGCTATGGAAAGCACCTTCACGGAATATATCAATCCGAATTCCGATGATTTTCTGGCGCCGGAAAATATGATTGATTCTATAAGAAGCTATCTCGGTATGCCGGATTTGCCCGTCGGAGATGTTCTCAGCTCTGTTTATCATTCACTTGCCAAAACCTATAAAGAAGCCGTAGAAGGAATCGAAAGGATTTGTAACAAAAGGATAGATGTTATAAACATTGTAGGCGGCGGATGTAAGGATACCTACCTTAATGCTCTTACCGAAAAATACACGGGTAAAAAGGTAGTCGCAGGGCCTGTAGAGGCGACGGCTGCGGGAAATATTATGGTGCAGCTTATGTATCTCGACAAGGAGCTTGATCCGGTAAAAGCGAGAGAGCTTGTTCACGGGTCTGTGTGAGAAAAATTATTATTAATGAACCGCCGAAAGAAATTTCGGTGGTTTATTGTTTGAAAATACGGTATTTCGGTTGACTGTATTTCTGATTTGGTATAAAATAGTTTCAATAAAGAAACAGAGGTATAAATATGAAAAATTATATCGAAAGCATTATAAAGCCGAAGCTTCAGGGTGACGGCGGTGAAATTGATTTTATTTCTCTTGAAAAGGGTGTGCTTACCGTTCTTCTTCAGGGCGAATGCTCGAAGTGTCTTATCTCCGATCGCTGTATCGCCTGGATAGAAGGTGAGATTTTTCGTGATATGGGCGAAAGAGTAAAGATTATCGCTGAAAAGAAAAAGCCTTTCTTTTGGGATAAGTAATGAGAGGAGAATAAAGATGGCACATATTAAAGTCGTAAGAAGAAGTATGCGTCCCGAAGAGTGGACTGACCTTCGCTTCGGTTGGCTTAAAAGATACATATATGAAGAGAAATATGAGATAGAAAATCTTATGGTGCGCGATGCCCGTCAGGTGGCGGAAATGCAGTATGAGTTTTATCCCGAGGGCTGGAGAAGCCTGAAAAAGGGAGATATGTATTTTACTCCCGACGGTACTGCGTTTTTTGAGGCAGAGGTTAAAGTGCCTGAGCATTTAAAGGGTAAGGAGCTTTGGTTTTCGCTTAAAACTGCCGCAGAAATTATCGTTAAGGTTAACGGTAAATATGTAGGCGGTGTAGACCCTAACCGTGACAGAATACTGCTGACTCCTTATATTGACTCTGATGTTCTTCACTTCGAAATGGAGGGCTATAACCGTTCAAAGCCCGACGATGAGCGCAACCCCGAGTCTCTTTCCGTTCGCGGCTGCCGTCAGATTTTCGAGGGCGCTTATCTTGCTACGGTTAATCATAGAGTCCTTGAGCTTGTCTATGATCTTGAGCTTTTGCTTGATATTTCGAAGAGTGAGCTTTTCAATGAGGATTACCGAAGCTTTCTGAACAGGGAAATCAATAATGCACTGAATCTCATTGACTTTGACGATTTAAGAGAAGAGGATGTCAGAAAAGCGAAGAAATATGTCGATGATGTGATTTACGCCAATGACGATTATAAGGGTAACGGTGATGTGGCTCTGATTGCCCATTCGCATCTTGACATCGCATATTATTGGAGACGAATCCATTCGGTACAGAAGAATCTGCGTACGATTCTCATTCAGCTTCGTCTGATGGACAGATATCCCGATTTCAGATATACCCACACCCAGGCCTATACTTATGAAATGCTCGAAAAATACTATCCCGATGTGTTTGAGGAGCTTAAGGAAAAGGTAGCAAAGGGACAGTTTGAGCCTGTGGGTGCGATGTATGTAGAGCCCGACTGTAACATTCCGTCCGCTGAAAGTCTCATACGTCAGTTTATGTACGGTCAGCATTATTTCCGTGAAAAATTCGGCAAGACAGTAAAAAACTGTTGGCTGCCCGATGTTTTCGGAAACAGCTGGATTTTACCGCAGATACTTAAAAAAAGCGGCGTCGATTATTTCGTTTCGAATAAAATGTCAACCTGGAACGATACCAACAGATTTCCTCATAATAATTTTATCTGGAAAGGCATTGACGGCAGTGAGGTCTATGCCTGTGTGCCGCCTACTCACTTTATAACCTGGAATATGCCCTCGCAGATTCAGGAAAACTGGGAGGCATATCAGGACAAAAATCAGGGCGGTCAGACGATGTCGATGTTCGGCTACGGCGATGGCGGAAGCGGCTGTACCGAAGAAATGATAGAGATTATGCACCGCTTTGAAAAGCTCTCTGTTATGCCTAAAACCGAGCATACAGGCGGCCAGGAATTCCTCGAAAGGAATCTGAAGGATAATAAAAATCTCGCTAAATGGGACGGTGAGCTCTATCTCGAAATGCACCGTGGTACCTTTACTACGAAATCAAAAATGAAGCGCTGTAACCGACAGCTTGAGTATAAGCTCCGTGAGGCCGAGATTTTATCCACTCTCCGTCATCTGAAAGGGGAGGAATATCCCTACGAGGAAATCAGAGATATTTATAAAAAGCTTCTCATAAATCAGTTCCACGATATCCTTCCGGGCAGTCATATCACACCTGTATACCGTGATGCTATGGCTGATTACGAAGAAATCGGGAAGAGACTGGACGATATTATCGGCACGGGTGATAAGTATTTCAATTCTCTCAGCTTTGACCGTACTCATCTTACCTTTATTCCTGATGAACAGGGAGAGAGTATCCGCTACGGTAAAAGGGGTAGCTGGACCGTTCCTCATCTTCCTGCACTTTCGTCGGGTGAAATAAAAAAAGAGGAGTATGACGGAGAATGGATAACCTTGGGTGATAAGATTGTGACGCCTTTTTATGAAATCATATTCAATCCCGACGGAAGTATAGAAAGCCTTTATGACAGAGAGCTTGACCGTGAATGGGTCGGCGGAGAATTCAATAAGCTCAGACTTTACAAGGATAATCCCGGTGTGTACGATGCCTGGGATATACTTCCCAACTACACCGATCGCCGTGTAGAGGTCAGGGTTGCTTCGCCTCTGGAGGTAATTGAGAAAAATTCAGAGGTTGTATCCTTCGCCTGTACTCTTGCTACGGAAAAAAGCGTCTGGAAGCGCATTATAAGAGTTTTCCGCCGTTCACGAGGCATTGAGACTGAAAATATAGTTGATTGGAACGAAAAACATGTGCTTGCCAAAGCACAGTTTGACTGCAATATTCTGACGAGAAAAGCTGTCTGTGACACAAGCGCAGGCTTTATCGAAAGGGAAACTCACAGAAATACCACATGGCAGCAAGCGCGCTTTGAGGTCTGTCATCATAAGTGGGTCGATATGGCAGAAACCGATGCAGGCATAGCGCTGATTAATGACTCCAAATACGGTGTGGGTCTTCTCGAAAGCTCGATGAGTCTCAGTCTGCTCAGAGCAACAGTACGCCCCGATGTTACCGGCGATCTGGGTCATCACGAGTTCAGCTATATGATTTATCCTCACGGTGACGATTTCGTTAAAGCGGAAATCAATAACATAGCCTTTGAGTATAATGTTCCCTTAAGTAAGGCTGATCTGTCGGCGGAAAAGCTCTTCGGCGACCTTTATGTGCAGGCAATGAAAATGAGCGAAAAGGGCGATATGGTTGTCGTGCGTCTTTCCGAGCAGAACGGCAAGCGTGGCAGAATAAAGCTCGGCAGAAGTGTCAGACTTCTCAATTTCCTGGAGGATGTCGAGGGTGAAAGCGATGTACTTGAGTACAGACCCTTCGAGATTCTGACCGTAGGCTTGTAATAGTATGGATATGCTCCCGACTGAAAAGTCGGGGCTTTTCTTCTTTCTCCGTACGCTCTTATTATGATTTTATACAGAGTTTTTTTATTAATCGGAATTATTCATAACGAAAAATCAGTTTTTCCATCGAATAAACAGACATAAAAATAAATTATCCTTAAAAATGCAGTGATTTTATAGACTTTATATTTTTCTTATGCTACAATATACAATAGCGAAATTTTAAGGAGTTGGTTAATATGTCAAACGCAACTAAAAAGCTTTTATCGGTTGTTCTTTCTCTTCTGATGATTTTCAGCAGTATCTCTGTTGCTTTTGCTGCAGGAGAAGCTGTTACTGTCAAAATCGTAAGCTTTATGCGAGGAGAGCAGAGTGACCTTCGTTCAAGTGAGCTTTTAGAGGCGCGTGTTGAGGGCTATGAGGGTAATGTGCGTGAGCTTACATATAAGTGGAAAAGCACCCTCGGTACATACATTTATGTATATAATTCACACAATATGTACGGCATAAATAATACCGACGGTGAAATTGAAATTCACAACACGGATAAAAGTCTGTCAGGCCTTTCAAATATGGTCGGCAGAACATATAATAAGGAATTTTCGGGTGTCGGATATGCCTGGGCTTCTGTTTACGGTGCGGGACTTAAGGCGAGCACTTCACTTGTAGGTGTTCTTACCGTCGAGGTCTATGACGAAAACGGCAATCTTCTTTGTTCTGACAGTCACGAGGGCAAATATACCAACAGAAAGAATACCGGTTTTGTTACATATAACCTTGATAAGGATATGGATAATGTAGTTATCGGCTTATTTGAGGGTGATAAAAGAAATGTACTTGACCTTTTAGGTGAAAGTGCGGTTGTTCATATTACATGCGTTGAATCCTTTGTTGATAACGGTAAAATCATCAGCGGTTCAGATCATATTGAGCTTACCAAGGAAAGCGGTGACTATTACATTAAAGGCACCGTTGCAGGTACAAGCACCGATACAACAGGTGATGCGCAGGTTGAGCTTGATATTTCAAAGGGCAACTGTAAGTTCCATAACGAATCAAGCGGTGATGCTGTAACTACGGTTTTTGTTTTCAAAAAGCCTACAACAGATACAACCACAACAACGCTTACTCTCACGGGTAATCTTGATGACCGCTGTGATTATTTCATCGGCGGCGTTGAGGGCATAAAGCAGTCTGACGGTACAATCCTCTTTACAGATCTTACCCCCAATACAACATACACTGTCGAAGTTCGCGGTGAATACAAGGATAACGAGGGTAATACCAAATATGCCTATGCTTATGTTTACGATACCACAAAGCCTGTTTACCAGGCTACGGTTTACACATATCTTGACGGTGTGCTTACAGATATAGCCGATATTCACGGTGAGGATGTTAATCTTTACCTTCATGAGGATAAGGTGAACACAGAATACATCAGTCTCGACAGAACAGATAAAGGTACATACACAGCTGCTGTAACTAACGGAATCTATTATCCCTGGCACATTGAGGCCGGTGACCACTACCACCAGGCAAGAGAGTATAAGCTCATTATCGAAAATGCCAACGGTGAGCTTAGCCTTCACCATTACAGTGTTACCTACGATACAAACGGCGGTGCTTTCAAAGCAGGTGAAGAGATCACAAAAGAGGTTTATTCTTCCATGGCAGCTGTATATGCAGCTGAAAAAATTCCCGAGCGTGAAGGCTATGTTTTCGCTGGCTGGGAGAGCGAAGGCGATACTTATTCATCAGGCGCAGAAGTTACCTCATCAATTTCAGCTCCTATTGTTCTTAAGGCGAAATGGGAAAAGGAAGTAAATGTTACGATTAATGTTACCATTGACCATAAGGTTGACGGCGGCTTTGATTCAAACGCAAATAAGGATGAGCTTGTTATAGATTTCCTTGAAATGAAGGCAGGCTCACCCGCACTTGTCGAAACAGGTGATAAGCTTTACTTATCAAAGGATAGTCAGACTGATGAAAACGGCAACGATAAGGCTTATGCTTACACTGCAGATGTTGTCGGCAGTGTAATCCTTGAAACAAGATATACTGCTACTGCTCCTACCTATACGGGACTTCTTGAAAGCTCTGCTTTCGGTGTGTCCTTTAATAAATCGGGCTACGATGCCGTTGTTGATAAAACTCAGGACGAAAACGGAAACTGGATAATTAATATTGACCTTAAATACAACCCCGACGATTTTGACCTTGAATTCAGCGTCGAAATGGCTGATGATGTTCCCGCGGAGCTTTATCCCGATGCTGTAATTGTAAAGGTTGCCTGCTGGAATACAGAGAAAAATGAATGGGTGATTATCACTCAGCAGAGAACCACGGAAAACACAGTAAGACCCGGCGTGAGAGTTGATATCGACCCCGTAACAGGTGAGGGCTTCGGTTCATATCCCGTCTGGAAGCACGATGCTGACAATAACCCTTACGGCTACAGAGCTGTTGTAACAGGCTTTATCTATAGCGACTCGACTATTGTTGTACCCACTGAAAAGGATCATGTGAAGGATGATAATACTGTTGTTGTTGCTTATACCGACGGAAACTACACCGCAATAATGGGAGATGTAGAAGACGGTAAAAAGTACAGCACATCTCTTAACGGTGCTTATTATGACGATGTAACTGACGCACAGCAGGGTACTCTTGACGGTGTAATCACCGTGGAAAAGTACAATGTAAACTTTGATGCACAGGGCGGTACTGTCAACGGCAAGGATACCGACATAGCAGAGAAGCAGTATTATGTACCCTCCTTCGACGGCTATGAGCCTGTAATGGAAGAGCATAATTTCCTCGGCTGGTATCTCGACAAGGAATGTACAATCCCTGCAAAAGAGGGTGAGCTTCTTACAGAAGATATTACTCTTTACGCTGAGTGGGACAGAGTGCTTACGGGTACTCTTATTGTTGACGGCTATCTCGACAGCGAGCACAGAGTAAATGACTCTGACCGTGCAACTCACGCTCTTATTGAGCTTGAGGAAATCACACCTGACGGCACCTATAATATTGCCGGTCAGACAGTTGAAATAGATTGGTCGAACAATCAGCATTTCAGTAATCCTGCCTCTTATAAATTCACAGGTCTTGACCCTGATAAAACATACCGTATTGATATTTATCTGATGAACTATGAGGCTGCTTATCAGAACTCAACTACTGTTATCAACGGCAACGGTGATATTCACGATGATTATAACAGCGCTGATTATACTGCCGTTTATCCCGAAAACAGCAGATGGGAAACCTTCGTAAACACATATCTCCACTTTGAGCCTGAAACCTATATGCAGAATGTTGAGGTCGATGCTTCTCTTATCGGTGAAGGCTTCAGACCCGAAAGTGCTCTTGTCGAGTATTTCGGCAAAGAGATTGGTACAGACAAGGATTACAGCGTAATCATTCAGCATAAGGCAGAGCCCTACGGTGTAGTTGTCGGTATGGATGCTTCTACCGGTAAAAACGACGGAAGCTACGGTGAGGAAGTATGGAAGAAAAACTTCAACGGTAATCTCTATGACTATCAGGCTAATCTTACAAAGCTTGGCGGAAAAGAAACAGCTGAGTGGCCCGTTATTGCTGTTTACGGTGACAGCGTCCGCTGGAGTCCCTACAATCAGGCACCTACAGAATCGCTTAAGGTTACGCTCATTCCTATGTGGTATGATATTATTTATATGTGGAATGACGGTACGGATTATTCGGAAACCGTTTCCCGCGGTCATATCTGGAGCTATGAAAGTGCAGTTGATAAGGAAGCTCCTCAGCGTGCAGGCTATAGCTTCGGTGGTTGGTATTCGAATCCCGAATGTACAGGCGAGCCTGTAACAAAGATTGATGCTTCCGTGGCACAGAATACTACCGTATTTGCCAAATGGGAGCTGATTAAGGATTATTCTCTTACGGTAAAATATGTAGATAAGAATAACAGGGAAAATGTTCTTAAAACCTCAGTTATTGAAAACCGGTGCTACGGTGATGAAATAAAGACAGAAGATTTAAAGGAAGAATTCACCGGCTATAAATACGATTCAGCTAGTGCCGACAGCATCATAATCGATGCTGACAGAGAGAAAAATAATGTTACTCTCTACTATGTCGCCGAGGCCTTCGGCTACACGGTAAATTACCTCGAAAAGGGTACGGATAAGGTTCTCGCCGAGGCTAAAAGCGGTACCGCTTATTACGGTGATGAGATAACAGAAGCTGCAATCTCAATCGAAGGCTACATTATTGACGGAGCAGACAGCAGAACAATTATCATAGACACAGATAATAACATTATCAATTTCTATTATTCGGCAAAACACTGTCAGTATCAGATAGTTTACCTTGAAGAATCCACCGATAAGGAAATCGGAAAAGAGAGGGTTCAGCTCGCTTATTACGGTGATACAGTTACAGCGAGCTCTAAGCTCATTGACGGATATGTTCTTGTGGATGAAAGTGTAAAATCATTCGTTATCGACGAAGAAAGCAAGGTAATAGTCTTCTATTATGCTACTGATAAAAACGGCAACGGTAACGTTAACGGCGACGGTATTCCCGATAAGTATCAGAAAAAGGTTATATACAAGGTAGTAAACGGTACTTGGAGTAACGGAAAAACTGCTGATATCGTCGAATATGTTACTCTTCTCAAGGACGGCAGATACGATGAAAACGGCTCCGGCACTCTTAGCCGTATTCCCACGGGTATGAAGGCCTCAGAGGGCTTTGAAGGCGGCAGCTGGAAGGTGACACCGCCCTCTACTGTAAGCGGAATGAATGAAGAAATTTTTGAGTTCATTTTCGAAAAAACAGTCGTACCTCCCGTTGATCCCGAGGATCCTGAAGATCCCGAAGATCCCACACCCGAGGATCCCGAAGGCGACGGTGAAAATAACGGAGACGGCGGTAACGGCTCGGTAAATACCGAAACGAAGCATCATATCGTTTTCGGTAAAACAGACGGTATCGGCTGGTACAGAGTATCAAAGGACGGAGGAAAAACCTTCGAAACCGTATTCGGTAACTCTGTTTACGAGGTAGAGCAGGGTACAGAGCTTATAATTAAGGTAGGCGACCTTATGGGTGATGCCTTCACCTTCTATGTGAACGGACAGGCTGTCGAGCCCGACGATGACGGAAATCTTACGGTTACCGTAAACGGATATATGCTTATCGGCGCTCTCGGTTATAAGGTCGTAGTTCCCGACGCAGAAGAATCTCTTAATTGGTTCCAGAAGCTTATAAAGGCTATCAAGGAATTTTTTGCAAAGCTTTTCGGCAAGGCATAAGCTTAAAGGAAGAACGGATTAACCAAAAAGGATTAAATAACGGTAAAAGCTCTGTTTTCGGAACGGGGCTTTTTACTTTTTCTGTTATTAAAGGCTTAACCGAAGCCGTAAAATATTCAGTAATAAAAGAAAAGACTTATAACGATACTCCGACAAATCGGCGAAAGAGCTTTAATTGAAATTTTACGGGTTTTATTTTGCATAAAATATTGCAAAGGAAAAAAAGTGATGTTATAATAGCAGAATACTATTCCTATGAGGTGATAAAATGAATATAGGTATTTACGGTTACGGAAATTTAGGTAAAGGGGTTGAAGATTCCTTAAAGCGAAACAGCGATATGAAGTTAGCAGCTGTTTTCACACGCAGAAACCCCGAAAGCCTTAAGATAGCTACGCAGGGTGTACCCGTCGTTTCTGCTGATGATATTTTAAATTGGAAGGATAAAATCGATGTACTGATTATCTGCGGAGGCAGTGCTACGGATTTACCCGAGATGACTCCTTATCTTGCACAGCATTTCAATGTGGTTGACTCCTACGATAATCATTCCGAAATACTTACTCATTTTAAAAATACAGATAAAGCTGCTCTCGAAGGAGAAAGAACTGCCCTTATTTCCTGCGGCTGGGATCCCGGTATGTTCTCTCTTAACCGACTTTATGCCTCCTGCATCCTTCCCGACGGTAACGATTATACCTTCTGGGGCAAGGGTGTTTCCCAGGGTCATTCCGATGCTATCCGCCGTATAGACGGAGTTATCGATGCCCGTCAGTACACCGTTCCCGTAGAGGAAGCGGTGGAAAGAGTAAGAAGTGGTGAGACCCCCGAATTTACTGCCGGAGACAAGCATAAAAGAGAATGCTATGTAGTAGTCGAGGAGGGTGCAGATAAAGAAAGAATCCGCAGAGAAATCGTGACAATGCCTGCTTATTTCGAGCCTTACGATACTACCGTTACCTTTATTTCTGCCGAAGAGATGAAGGAAAAGCACGGCGAGCTGCCTCACGGCGGTTCCGTAATCCGTACAGGCAGAACAGGCAAGGATGATTGTCACAGACAGGTAATCGAATATAAGCTTAGTCTTGACTCTAATCCTGAATTTACGGGAAGCGTTCTCGTATGCTTCGCCCGTGCTGTCTGCCGAATGAGTGAAAGAGGAAATTACGGCTGTAAAACCGTGTTCGATGTAGCTCCTGCTGACCTTTCAGCTGTAGCGAGAGAAGAGATAATCGCTCATCTTTTATAAGGAAGTGAAATTTATGTTATGTGAAAATATAGGCATTAACGCTTCGGGTCATCTTACCTTTGCAGGGCAGGATACGGTGGAGCTTGCCCGCAGGTACGGTACACCTCTTTATCTAATGGATGAAAACCGCATCCGTGAAAAATGCCGTATTTATAAGAAGGCTATGAAGGAAGCCTTCGGCGGGGAAAGCCATCCTGTCTATGCAGGTAAGGCGGCTTGCTTTAAATATATTTATAAGATTATGAAGGAGGAAGGAATGGGTATCGACCTGGTTTCTCCCGGTGAGATTTACACCGCTTACAGCCAGGGCTTTCCTATGGAAAATTCCTTCTTCCACGGAAATAATAAAACCGATGCAGACATAGCTTACGCTATGGAGTGCGGTGTAGGCTATTTTATGGTCGATAATATGTACGAGCTCAAGGCTATAAATGACCTTGCCGAAAAAAGAGGACAGGTGCAGAAGGTTATTTTACGCCTTACCCCGGGTATCGACCCCCACACTTATTCTGCTGTTGCTACGGGCAAGGTTGACTCAAAGTTCGGTATCGCTATCGAGACAGGTCAGGCAGATGAGTTCGTAAAAGAAGCTGTCGGCTTTAAGAATGTGAAAATTACGGGTTATCATTGCCATGTAGGCTCACAGGTTTTTGACGAAGAGGGAAGCGTTTATCTCGATGCGGCATCTATTATGCTTGCCTTTGCCGCAGAAATGGAAAAGAAATACGGACTGATTATGGAAATTCTCAATATGGGCGGCGGATACGGTGTAGCCTATACTGAGGAGGATACAGGTGTAGATATTTCCGCTAACATTCATCTTTTGGCAAAGCATATAAGGTCTGAATGTGAAAAGCTCGGAATTTCTGTACCGAAGGTTCTTATGGAGCCGGGCAGAAGCATCGTAGCTGATTCAGGTATGACCCTTTATTCCGTAGGTACTCTTAAGGAAATCACAGGCTATAAGAACTATGTTTCCGTTGACGGAGGTATGACCGATAATCCGCGCTACGCTCTTTACGGCTCCAAGTACACAGTATATCTTGCTGAGAGAATGAAGGACGAAGCCGATTTCAGATGCGATGTAGTAGGAAGATGCTGTGAAAGCGGAGATATTATTCAGCCTGATGTGATTTTACCGAGACCCGAAAGGGGAGAAATCCTCGCAGTAGCTACTACGGGTGCTTACAATTACTCTATGGCTTCTAATTATAACCGTATACCCAGACCTGCTCTGGTTATGCTTAAGGACTCTGAAAGCTTTCTCGCTGTCAAAAGAGAAACCTTTGAAGACCTTGTAAAGAATGATATATAAAAATAACGGTCACCCGCTTTTTACGGCAGGTGACCGATTTTTGTTTACCTTTAATTATTTCTTTTTAAGCTCATCTCTTAGCTTATTACCGTAGGCACGCATTTCTAAAACGAAATCGCCCTTTCCTTCGTAGAAGCAGCCTCTCTTTGAAAGGAAGCGGTATTCACCCTCCTTGAGAGCCATAATGACGAGACCGCCGAGGAAGGCACTGATGAGAATGATAAAGAAAAGGGGAATACGGCAGGTGAGCCAATCGCCCGAGCGAAGAGGAAGAGTAAAGCTCATATATATTTCTCCTCTTTCGAAAAGCTCAGTATATGTATAATCTACAGCACCGTAGGTGTAGTTTCCCGTAGCGTATCGGGGAAGAGAGCCGTCGGTATAGGCTGTGTTTACTATGCCGAAAAGAGCCGTAGCCAAGCCGCCTAAGGCTGAGCCTGCCATAAGACCGGGAATAACGGTAAAGGGGCTTCTGCAGGCTAAAGGCATAGAGAATGCCGTGGTAAGCTTGATGTTTTCGAAAAAGGCATTGATGGGTCCCGATGTGGCGAGGTTCATATCGTCAGTATCAGTTTTGCCCTTCTTAAAGAGCTTACAGTTAAGAATACCGAAGAAGGCAGTCCAGCCGACGGTGATGAAGCACACGCTGTAAATAGTTATAAGCTGAGCGTTTCCCGTGGCGAAGAAGGCAGCCGTAGCTACTCCGAAGGCGGAGAGAGAAACGGGGCCGATAAGGTCGAAGCCTACCATAAGACCCATAAGAATCGCAGCGAAGATGAGATTGCTTTCGGTAAGTGCGGTAAGTGCCTTTCCGAGTGCTTCGGAAAGATAAGAGAAGGGAAGCTCGATGCCGTATCTGATAAGCACAAAGGTGGTAGCGGCAGAGGCTACGGGAATGATGAGGATAAGCACGATAAGATCTACGCCCTCGATTATCTCTAGTCCCTTTATTGCTTCGGGGATAGCCTTTATTTTTTTGCGCAGTGAAGAGAGAAGCTTATCGATTTTTTTACCTATAACAGGCTTGAGCTCTGACCAGCCTGCATAAAGAAGCTTGATAAGTAAGCCGAGAATTACCGCCATAATAAGATAACCCATATAGCCTATGGCTGTGGCGGCTGAGTAATTTTCGGGAGTAGAGAAAAAGCAGGGATACATATTTACCGCACCGCTTGTTCCGTCGGTGAAATGGGCGAAGTAAACGGAAAGTGCCAGCGACGGAGCGAGGGCAGGAAGACCTGCGATAAGATAGGCGACGATTACCGCCAAGGCGACGAAGAAGAAGTCTGTAGCCCAGAAAAGGATGAACCATAAGGTAGGCTCTGTTTCAGCTCCTGTCAGGCCGAAAATATGGTAGGTCTGAAAGAGATTCTGAATAACGAAGAAAAAGCCTGCACCCAAAGCACCGAAAAGCTGAACGATAAAGATAATCGATGTGGCACGGTAGATTTTCTCCTTTGTGTCAAGATATAACTTTTTCATATATTTCTCTCCTTTGTATTTGTAATTTTAATTATAAATTAAATGCTTTATAGGGTCAATTGCTGTTTTGAATAAATATGCAGAGACTTTTTAGTGTAATAGTTTGAAAAAAATTTAATAAATCTTGAAAAGACTTTTCAAATATTAATAAATCGTATATAATGTGTTTGAAAAATGGAAAAGGTCGATAGTATATGAAAAAAACGAATGTATATAAGCTGAGCCTTTCAGCTATGTTTCTGGCTTTGATTTTCGTTCTGCCGCTTCTTACGGGACAGATACCTCAGCTTGGAGAAAGATTCTGCCCTATGCATATTCCCGTATTTCTGTGCGGTT
This sequence comes from Clostridia bacterium, assembly GCA_017516315.1. GTDB lineage: Bacteria > Bacillota > Clostridia > Oscillospirales > Acutalibacteraceae > UBA6857. Next base: position 24,787 of record JAFXDE010000027.1, read on the forward strand.
ATTTATGTCCGGGTCCCTGGGGTATGATTATAGGCTTTATCGGACCGCTTTTACGTTCAGTTACCGTGGGAGTGCCTGCACCGCTTTTCCCGAAAGCCTTTTCGATAGCCTTCGAGCTTGCTGCTTACGGTGCGATGTCGGGAATTTTTTATAAGCTTCTGCCGAAGAAAAGAATTAATCTTTATCTGTCTTTGATTCTTTCTATGGCGGCGGGCAGATTGGTTCGTGCCTTTGTTATGCTTTGCTGTGTAGGCTTTGATTTTTCGAGGTTTGATTTCCCTGCCTTCCGGACAGCGGTAGTCATAAATGCTGTTCCGGGAATGATAATACAGTTTTTATTAATCCCTGTGCTTGTTTCCGCGGCAGAAAAATATAAGACAAAAAACAAATAAAAAGGAGAATAAATTATGAAAAAAACCATTCTTTTTCAGGGCGACTCTATAACCGACTGCGGAAGAACCCGTGACCTTCCTTCAAATATAATCGAAAAGCTTTATGTGCAGACGCAGTACGCCTTAAGGGGCGCTACTGAACTGGGAAACGGCTATCCTGCTATGGTAGCCAAAGAGCTCGGCGACGAGAATTACATTTTCGTTAACCGAGGAGTGGGCGGTGACAGAATACTTGATGTCTATGCCCGTATAGTAAGGGATATAATAAAAATCAAGCCTGATGTTATGAGCCTTTTAGTAGGTGTAAACGATATATGGCACGGCTTTGACTGGAATAACGGAACGGGCCTTAAAAGATTCGAAAAGATGTTCAATATCCTTACGGAAGAGCTTGTAGAAGAGCTTCCCGATACGAAATTCATTATTCTCGGTGCTTTTGCTCTCGAGGGCTCCGCTACTGAAAACAGACCCGATCAGCCGGAAAGATACGCTCTTTTCAGAGAGGGAGTATCGCAGGTAGCAGCCATAGAAAAGGCGGCGGCAGAAAAACACGGTATGAAGTTCGTTGATTTGGGTAAAATTCTCGACGAGGAAGCGAAAGTACACACAGCGAAGGCTCTTACGGGCGACGGAGTGCATCCTACGGAAAAGGGTCACGAGGTAATAAAAAGAGAATGGATGAAGGCTTTCAATGAGCTTGAGTTATAAAAAATAAACGGGTAGCACCTTTGCGGTGTTACCCGTTTCGCAGTATTTAAGGAAAAAGCTCAGAACTGTATGGCATCCTGAATCGTACGGAAAACACCCGATGAATTAAGATTATTGCTCATACGGGTCTCTGCGGCAGTGCGTACAGGAAATTGGAAAGGCAGCAGCTGATGAGTGTAGTTAATCCAGGAGTCTACGCGCTTCTCTTCCTGATAATCCTCTAACTTATACATCAGATAGCCGCGCTGCCGTTCACCCTTATGAGGTAAAGAGAAGGTGGCAAAAGTGTTATCGGCAGCCTGATTTGAGAAAAAGATATTTGAGTATGTGTATTTTTTGTTTTCCAATGAATGATAAGGGGCGGTGTAGGTGATGCCGTCCTTACTGTAAAGCACCTGTCCGGTAACTCTTCCGTTATTTATGCTGCTGTTTATACTGTCTATTTGTGACCAGAGCTGAATGGCCTCCGTTCCGTAAAAACCCGGATTTACGAGCCATTCAAAGTGATGTATAAGCATCCAGGCTTCTGATTTATCGGGAAGCCTTACGGCTATGCCTGTCGTTCTCAGCTCCTTTATGTCATAAACTGTACTTTGGTATACGGTGGTTTTACCGGAAGAGCTTTCATAAACCCTTTGGACTGTCCTGCCGCTGTTTATGGGACGGTCATCTGAAGAAGTGATTATTTTTTCAGCACCCTCTAATTCTTTTATTTCTTCTGATGTCATATCCTCTAAGATGTGAGAGGGGAAGCCGAGTGAAATAAGCTGATCCTTGATTTGCTGAACCTCTGTATGCTGCGTAGTGCTTTGAGCTGTCCAGTTCATTTCGTACCGTCCGAATAAAAGATTTGCACCGATGCAGCACAAAAATACCGTAAAAACAAGCACAGAGGCGAGGACACGGTCAGAGATTTTCACGGGAGAATTTTCTACGGCGTAGCCCGTTTCCTCAGCTTCTTCGGATAATTTGTAAAGACTTCGTATAATGAAGATATAGCCGATAACCATACCCCAACCTATAATAAAGCCTGTGTATTCGATAAAGGCAAGAACACAGACAAAGATGTACCACAGTATAAGAGCAGATATTCTTTTGGTATTAGGCGTTATACCTGCCTTTATCTGAAGTGTACTTACGGCTTTACTCAGAAGCAGTAAAAATAAAAGCATCGTAAGCATATCCGAAAGAGCCGCAGCGATTTTAAAGGAATTGAAGTAACTGCTGTATATGGTAGAATTCACTATAAGTACAGCAAAGAACCATAAGGATCTTATGCAGGTAATAACGAAGCAGCCGCCAAACCATTTGTTTTCTTTTCTTAATGACCGCAAACCAAGTATCGAAAGTATTGCTCCGATGAACGGAAGAATGTAATTGAGTGCCAAAAAATTCAGAGTCAGAGCTGAAAAGGCCAAGCCGGTGAAAACGCGGTTAAGAGAGCTTCGAAAAGGCGTTACATTTTTTACGATGTCATCGGGCGGTATTTCTTTTACGCTGTTTTTCAGAGCTTCCTCGAAATAGCTGTCAAAAAGCTCGTACTTATCCATTAGCTTCACCTCCTAATTCCCTGCGTAGCTTCCTTTTTATCCGGTAAAGCTTTCCTTCTACTGCTCTTTCCGTAGCGGAAAGCTCACGGGCAATCTGTGCCGTAGACTGCAGATAGTAATATTTTCTGTAAAAGAGCTCTCTTTCCTTACGGGAAAGCTTGTTCAGTGCATTCTGCAAAGCTTTTTCCTGCTCTTGCTTTATCAGCCTTTCTTCGGGCCCGGGTTAGGGGGAGATTGTTTCCGAATGTAAATCATCTGTACTGATAACGGCCTTTATCTGCTTTGCCTTGTTCAGAGCGGTGTTTCTCGCTATGGCTGTCAGCCAACCGTTAAAGCTGCCCTTTCTTTCATCATAGAGCTCTATTTTATCCCAAACCTTCATCGAAATCTCGGATAGACATTCTTCGCGGTCGGAGGAGTTTTGCAGAATAGGTGATATTATGTATTTAATGAGAGGAGAGTAATGTATGAGAAGCTCCTTTATTCCCCGTTCATCACGGCTCTTTATCAGCTTTATTATTTCCTTATCCACGGTACCTCCTCCTTCCTTTTCAGTCCTTCTACTGCATTATACACTAAAATTCCGGAAATCCCACGCTTTTATAAAAAAATATCTTTATTGATTTTGCTCGATATTGACTTTTAGTTACCTATTTGATAGAATTAATTATTAAAATATCAAAAATAAGGAAGTGAATAAAATGTTTTCAGACAAAAAACTTTCAAACCGCATATTTTTTCTTGGCGTAGGTGTTTTCGCTATGCTCTTTTCGGGTATTCTCTACGCCTGGTCTATTTTGAAAATACCCTTTAAAGAGGAATTTGGATTTGCCGATTCGTCTCTTGCCTTTAATTTTACGCTTACAATGAGCTTTTTCTGTATCGGTGCATTTCTCGGCAGTAAGCTTCTTAAGCGCATGGGAGTAACTCTGAGTGTTGTTCTTTCGGGCGCACTCGTAGGAATAGGCTTTATCGGAACAGCTTTTGTTTCGGGAAATGTAGCACTTCTTTATGTTTTTTATGCTTTGTTCGCAGGTCTCGGTATCGGTATAGCATACAATGTAGTTATCTCTACCGTAAGTGCCTGGTTCCCCGATAAAAAAGGTCTTTGCTCAGGTGTGCTTATGATGTCCTTCGGTGCAAGCACCCTTATTCTCGGAAAGGTTATCGAAAGCTTCTTTCAGAATGAAAGCATCGGCTGGCAAAAAACCTATATCATTTTCGGAGTGGTTCTTGCCTTTGTTCTTATTTTAAGCGGTGTTCTTCTGAAGCGTCCTTCTGCTGAGGTCGTTTTTCCTGCGGTTAAGGCAACCAAGGCCGCAGGAAAGGAAAGCTTTGAAGCGAGAGATTATACTACCGCCGAAATGGTAAAGCGTTTTACCTTCTGGAGAGCATTTGTCTGCCTCGTTTGTCTTACGGCAGTAGGCAACTCCGTTATCAGCTTTGCGAGAGACCTCGTTCTCTCAGTAGGTGCGGAGGTTTCTCTTGCCTCTACTCTCGTAGGTGTTCTTTCCATCTGTAACGGTCTGGGCAGAATTTTCACAGGCGCGCTTTTTGACTTCGCAGGAAGACGCATAACTATGCTTGCCGCTAATATCATTACTATTTTTGCCGCAGGTGTTACACTTGCCGCCGTTTATGTTAATTCTCTTCCTTTATGTATAATCGGACTTTGCCTTACGGGTATTTCCTACGGCTCCTGTCCTACGGTATGCTCCGCTTTTACGGCTGCATTCTACGGAAGAAAGTACTTCCCGACTAATTTCAGTATTACGAATTTCAATCTTTTAGCCGCATCCTTTATTGCTACTCTCAGCAGCAATCTTCTCCTTTCTACAGGCAGCTATGCGGCACCCTTCATCCTTCTGCTTTCGCTTTCAGTTATTGCGCTGGCGCTTAATTTAAGTATCCGCCGTCCGTAAGGGCTGAATGACTATATAAAAATGAGGTATTTATTATGAGATCAATTATTACAGTAACA
>JAFXDE010000028.1 GCA_017516315.1 Clostridia bacterium
CACTTATACGGACAGGGAAAGGGCAAGTGGAAACCCATTTTCCCGAAAGTTAACAGAATATTTAAAGTTAATTGTTTATTTGTCTGCTGTTAACTTGATTCTTTTTTCTTCTTTTCATCTCCATTCATTCTGTTTTGTAAAACGGCTTTTTGCCCGTTTGGGGATTTTCGGGTCCGAAATCCAATGCTCGTTAAGACAAGGACACAAACCCGCTGAAAGAAAAAATGCAAAACAAAAAAGCTGTTACACAGGCAACAGAAATAAGCGTGGGGAGAAAATCTCACCTCGCTCATATTCTGTTTGGTCACTATGTAACAGCTTTTAAATAAAGCTAAATATAAATCGATGTGTGTGGCTGTTTGAGCAAAGCATAATTAAAGTAGTTGTGGTTTTGCCAAGCTCAACAAAAACATCGTGACGGTGGTATGATATATTATTTTGAAAAAATTGACAACGGGAAATTTGTCGAATGGTTTAAAAATTTTTTTGCGGTCAATAATATTTGGTTTAGTCTTTTAAAAATCTTTTTATCTCCCTATATATATCACGACATAAGGAAGGGTGAAATGTTCCAAGATTTTCAAAAAAGTTGAAAAAATTTTTTGAGTGAGAAAAATGTGACACAGTATTCATATAGCCAAAATTTGATTTTATTGCTTCGCAACCTGCCGCATAACACTGACGTGTTTGAATTTTTTCTGAGTATTATTGAATTATTACATCCTTCCTTGAAATTTTTTTGTAACCTTAACGGTTATACGGTGAGGGTATCACCCTCGTAATTTCCAAAGAGCACAGAATGTTTTTGTTGTCAAGATAAGAAGCGGAGCGGCTCTTGACAATGGAAACAGACCGTGGTAATTAAAAGTCCGTCTGAATTTTTATGTAACATATTATCATAAACACACAAGCCCCTTCCCAACAAAAAGGAAAGAGGTTTGTGTGTTAAAAGTATATGGGGTGAGGAGATTTTTGCTAATCAATTAAATTTCAGGAGCAATATACCCTTTTTCCGATAAAACTTCTGCGATTCTGTCAAGAATTTCCTCCTTTTCAGCACGGACGGTATGATAATGATAGCCGCCGGTTATGTTCATAAGCTCTGTTGATTTGCCCGTTCTTACACCCTCCATAAACTGTTTTACCTGAAGGCGGGAAAAAATATTAAGCGGTGCAACGAGCTTACCGTACACCTTATGCCATACAAACACATCAGCAACCGTTCCGCCGAGGTCAACGATAATATTAAGCTCATCCTCCGTTTCCTCGGTGGTGTGCTTCAGCTTAAAAACTCTCTCCTTAAAGGGCGACTTCTGAAGAATGTAGCCGTTGTGGGTCGAAAGAATATCGAAGCCCTGACCCTTAAGTACAGAAATATCCTGCACGATTATCTGTCTCGATACTCCGCACTTTTCCGAAAGCTCACCGCCGGGTATGGGTCTGTCCTCTGAAAGCAGAAGGTTAATAATAGATTTTCTTCTTTCCTGTGCCTTCATAATTTTCTCCTTGAATTAAATTTATATTGCGTGAAGATTTTTAAGTGAGAGGTCAAGAATGGGAGAAGAGTGTGTAAGCGCCCCGCTTGAGATGTAGTCAACACCTATATCAACAAGCCTTGCCACATTTTCTTTGGTGACATTACCGCTGCACTCTGTTTCTGCCTTGCCCTTACAGAGCTTGACTGCTTCCTTCATATCTTCGACACTCATATTGTCAAGCATTATAATATCTGCACCTGCCTCGAGAGCTTCTCTGAGCATATCAAGGCTTTCAACCTCTACCTCAATTTTGCGTACAAAGGGAGCGTACTCTTTAGCCATGGTAACAGCTTCCTTTACTCCGCCTGCAGCTCCGATGTGATTATCCTTAAGGAGAATACCGTCGCTTAAATTATAGCGGTGATTATATCCGCCGCCTACCTTGACTGCATACTTTTCAAAAATTCTCATATTCGGCGTAGTCTTACGGGTATCGAGAAGCTTTGTCGCGGTGCCTTCGAGAAGGTCAGCGATCTTTCTCGTATAAGTGGCAATACCACTCATCCTCTGAAGATAATTGAGCGCTGTTCTTTCGCCCGAAAGAAGAACTCTGATGTCTCCCTTTACAAGACCGATTTTCTGTCCATTTGTAACGGCATCGCCGTCTTTCACGGTAAAGCTGACCTCAGTTTTTTCATCGAGCAATTCAAATACTCTTCTGAAAACATCAAGGCCTGCAATAACACCGTCTTCCTTACAGATAAGCTCAACCTCACCGAGCTGATAGCAGGGCATAACGGAATTGGTTGTAATGTCCTCGCTTGTAATGTCCTCCTGTAAGGCACTTAAAATAAGATTATCCGCATTAAGCTTCATTGAAATATCATTCATGGCTTTTTCTCTCCTTTTCTATCGCTTCAAGAACTGTAATTTTGTATTTTTCCTCGTAGCCCTCATAAACCGAAGGATCGATGGGTATATCCTTTTTATCCTCCGCGGCCCTGTAGTTTTTCACAATGTCGGTGGCGGCACGCTTTGCGAAAACGAGGCTTTCAAGCAGTGAGTTGCTTGCCAATCTGTTTTTTCCGTGTACACCGTTGCAGGCAGTTTCACCTACGGCGTAAAGGCGTTCCATCGAGGTTTTGCTGAAGCCGTCGACATCAATGCCACCCATAAAATAATGCTGTGAGGGTACGACGGGAATCGGCTCTTCGGTCACATCGTAGCCTTCCTCAAGACAGCGCTGATAAATATTCGGGAAGTGGTTTCTGATTTCCTTTTCGGGAATGGGAGCAAGAGAAAGCCAGACATGCTCACTGCCCTCTTTTTTCATCTCTTCAAAAATGGCATTTGCCACCACATCTCTCGGCAGAAGCTCGTTTACAAATCTTTCTCCCTTTGAATTCAGAAGAACTGCACCCTCACCTCTTACAGATTCTGATATGAGGAACTCTCTGCCGTGCTTTTTAGTGTAGAGGGTTGTGGGATGAATCTGTATGTAATCAATATGCTGAAGCCTTATACCGTGCTTCAGAGCTACTGCCAGAGCATCACCTGTCAGGTGTCGGTAATTGGTCGAATGCTTGAACAGGCCGCCTATACCGCCCGTAGCAAGAACCGTATAATCTGCGCTTATGCTTACATACTCGCCCTTTTCATCGTGTCCGATAATGCCCCTGCACTCACCGTTATAACAGATAAGATCCACCATCGTAAAGTTTTCTATCAGCGTAATGTTTCTTCTGTTTCTTACGGTGTTAAGTAAATTCTGCGTGATTTCCTTACCCGTTTCATCCTCGTGGAATAAGATTCTGGGATTTGAATGAGCGCCTTCACGGGTATATGTAAACTCTTCACCGTCTTTTTCAAACCTTGCGCCGAAGAAAACCAGGTCTCTTATTACCTCCTGAGAGGAACGAATCATAATTTCCACCGAATCGGGGTTGTTTTCATAGTGACCGGCTTTCATTGTATCCTCATAAAAGGCCTTATAATCCGCTTCATCACGCAAAACGCATATACCGCCCTGGGCAAGAAAGGAGTCACTTTTAGGAGCTTCGTCTTTAGTTACGATTATAATATTTTTATATTCGGGCAGATTAAGTGCGCAGTAAAGACCTGCCACACCGCTGCCGACGATAACAACATCTGTATTCATTTTATCTCATCTCGCAAGTTCAAGCATTTTATCCAGAGGAAGCATAGCCCTGCTACGGGTTTTCTCGTCAATTATTATTTCATTCTCTTCATTTTGAAGCACATCAAGGACTGTTTTCAATGAATTGAGCTTCATATCAACACAGCAGGGACAGGGCTCGGGGAAGAAGAATTTTTTATGGGGATTATCACCCATAAGTCTGCAGCTTACCCCCTCTTCCGTACAGATAATGAATTCCTTTTCACGGCTGTCTTTGGCATAATCGATAATCTCTGCCGTGCTTCCGATAAAGTCGGATATCTCAAGAACCTCTTTTTCACATTCGGGATGAGTAAGCACTTTTGCATCGGGATGCTTCTCTTTTTCCTTAAGGACCTGCTCTGCGGTAATTTTCGCGTGTATGGGGCAGAAGCCGTCATTAAGGATAATGTTTTTTTCGGGTACCTGCCTTGCGACAAAGGAGCCGAGATTTTTATCGGGAATAAAAAATATGTTTTTGTTTTCAAGTGCCTTCACTATCTTGACGGCATTTGATGAGGTAACGCAAACATCGCTCTGACATTTGAGCTCAGCCGTGGAATTTATGTAGCAGACAACTGCAAGGTCGTCGTACCTTCTGCGCATTTCGGCTATTTTACCCTCAGCAACCATGTGAGCCATAGGACAGTCTGCCGTAAGGTCAGGCACAAGCACTTTTTTATTAAAATTCAGTATCTTTGCGCTCTCACCCATAAAGCGTACACCGCAGAAAACTATTATGTCAGCCTCGACACTTTTGGCGATTTTGGCAAGATAAAAGGAATCCCCCACATAATCCGCAATCTCCTGCACATCTGCAGGAGCATAATAATGAGCAAGAATAACCGCATTTTTTTCTTTTTTGAGCTTTAAAATTTCAGTTTTCATTTTTTGCTTCCTTAATTAAAATTTGTAGCGTGTGAATTATATCATTACACTTTACATCTGTCAACTTATCTGTAAACTTTTGTTGTGAGAATTTTACAATGCCAAATAGGTAAGATATGTGCAAAACAGCCAAAACGGGAGGCTCTCACATTTAGTGAGGACAGTTTCTTTTCTTAATAAAAGCATAAAAACAACAGACATTTTTTCTTAAAAAAAACGAAAACGAAAATATAAATGAAATTTCGGATGAAAATGTATAATTCGATACGATAAAAAAACATTTACAAAGTGATTAAACGGTGTTACATTTATTAAAAATACGGTGTATATTTTAAGAAATACACCCGTAAAGAAAGAAGGGAAAAATATGAATATGTCAAAAATAGGAATTTTTGTGAAAGATCTTATTGCAACCGTAGTAATTCTTTTAACGATGTTATCCCCCTTCAGTGACAAAACAGGAGTAGCCTACGAGGCTGAAAATGCAGAGAAGCTTGTTATGAGTATGTCAGTCGTCTCAGATGTACACATAGAAAAGCTCAACCCGACAAGCTATCAATACTTTTTCGAAATACTCAAAAACATTAAGGCAGGCAAGGATATCGACGCCGTGGCTTATCTTGGCGACAATGTTATGAATGGCCAGCTTATAGAAAACATACTCTTCTACAATGCTGTCAAGGCAGTGAATCCCTCTGACAATCAGTATGTAATCGTCGGTAACCACGACCACGGACTCGGTGAACGCAGCTACAAAGCTTCCTGCAATGACTTCATCGCAAACAACAGACTCTATCTCGACAATAACATCGATAAGACCTACTACTACAAAATTGTAAACGGCTGCTATATTATCGCTCTTGCCTCTGAGGATGAAACGGCGCAGGGCTTTCAGATGAGCGAAATCATTTCGGGCTACGACGATGCGGTTGCGAGCTTTAATTCCGAACGCGAGCGCAACGAAGAGCAGGCAAGGCTTCTCAGGCAAGAGCAAAAGCTCGACCTTGAGAGAAAAAGAGCTCAGCGCAGGTTAAAAAAGTAAAAATACATATTTAAAAAATTAAAATGAGTATTCATACATCGCCATTGAATACTCATTTTTTAATACGCGTTATAAAAGCTCTGTGCTTAGCTGACCGTAATAAGCTCTCTGCTGTCCCCGTCACAAAGCCTTATTTTTACATCAAAATCCATATTACCCTCGTTAATATAAGACACCCTTACCCTGTTTTTTTCACAGACAACCGTAAACCTAAGCTTTACACAGTCGCCCTTCTGATAGCCGAAGCTTTCACCGTCGTCGGTAAAGAATTCACTTTCGAATTCACCTTCTTCAAGAGGATAAACAGTAAAGAATATATCCTCCTTTGCTCCGAAGCCGTAGGGTGCTTCGTCGGTGGGGATAAGGCTTCCGCTTCTGACGAAGTACGGCATTTCACCCTCATCGGGAATGCTCAGCTTTATTTTCCGGCCGCCCTCGTAAAGCTTGTTGCCGAGATACCAGCTGTCCTTTTCGGGAAGATAAATTTCCGTTTCCGTTTCGCCATCATCGAAAATGAAGCCTATAAGAATATCCTTGCCGAGCATCATAGTGTCGCTTTCCTTTTTCAGCTCTTCATCGTCATAATAAAGGAAAGCGGGTGCATTTACGGGAATTTCCTTTTCCGTAGCATTATAAGCACAGTTGTAAAGATAAGGGATGAGCCTTTTCCTCTGGGCAAAGATTTTCCTTACGGCAGGAATAATGTCCTCGTAGCTCCAGGGCATAGTCGCCGAGCCGTCCTTATTCCAGGAATGAATAGTAAATCTCGGCTCGAAAACACCGTGCTGAAGCCACCTTAAAAGAAGCTCTCTCGACGGCATTTCACCGTCAAAGCCGCCAAGATCGTGACCGTAGAAGAAAAAGCCTGAAAGTGACATGGTAAGTCCGATATTATGACAGTAGCGAAGGTCTCTGAAATCGCTTCTGTTATCCCCCGACCAGGTCTGAGCCAGACGCCTTACTGCAATGTTACCGCTTCGTGTAGAAAGGAATGGTCTTTTCCCCGGATCATTTTTCATCTGAGCCATATAGGATGAAAGCACCATAAGATAGGTAAGTGCAGGCCTTATACGGCTCGCCCTGACATATCCGTCACCGAAGCCGCTTGCCACAGCATCACAGTCCTTTATATCATATTCGTTATTATCGTTCCAGGTAGCGGTTATACCGTAATCGAGAAGAGTCTCCTTTACCTTCTCCTCCCAGAACATAAAGGCTGAGGGGTCGGTAAAATCCATATAGCTGCCGAGTCCGTCCCAGAACTCCGTAAGGAAGGGTGTTCCGTCAGCGTTTTTTACAAACCAACCCTCCCGGGCTATTTTATCATAAAGAGGATGACTTTGTAAAAATGCAGGCTTTATGTTAGGTATTATCCTTATTCCTTCATCGGCGAATTTTCTGATAAAGGCCTCAGGCTCAGGGAATTTATCTCTGTTCCAGTTAAAAACGCATCGCAGCTTTCCTATAGATGTGTAGCCTGAGGAAAGATAGAAGCCGCCGCAGGAAAGTCCCGTCTCCTTAAGCCTTGCGAGAAAGCCGTCGAGCTGTGCTTCGCTGTCGGGTGCATCGGTATAAGCCATAGTGCTTCCGCAGTAATCAAAGCTCCAGCGCGGCGGTAAAGGCTGCTTACCGCAAAGACGGCAGAACTGCTGAAGAACGGAAAGCTTGTCACCGAAAAAGACATAATAAACGAGAGCATCATCCTCGGTACGGAAATGCTTATAGGTGGGATAATAATTATTTATTTCCTTGCCGAAATCAGCGTAGGAGGAATCCGTGGTATCGTAAAAAATGCCGTAGGTGCCTACACTGTTTTCACATATATAAAAGGGAAGATGCTTATAAAGAGGGTCACTTTCAGCCGCATCGTAGCCCATAGCATCACTGCATTCTATACGGAAGGCTCTGCCCGATTTGTTAAGGTCACCGCCCTTATCACCGAGACCGTATATTTTCTCCCCCTTCTCACGGGTTATGTAATGAAAGCTGTCTCTTCCGAATTCACCCTCTATGTTATAAGCCAGGGGCCTTCGGTCAGAGAAAAGCTCTTTTTCCCCGAGATAATAAGATAGATTAAAGTTCTTCAGGTCGAGATTAATCCTGACACCGCAGGGAAGAAGGAAGGTCTCTTTTCCGTTATTCTCCTTTATTTCAGCCTCACAGAGCCCGAAGCCTTCCAAAGAAAGTCTTTCTCTCCCGTTTAACATAAGGGAAAACTCTGGACATACGGAAAATGTAGGAAGGAGCGAAGTGCAATCCTTATACATAGCCACACGGATACAGCTTCCGCTTATGAAATCTATGCGCGCAATATTCCTTCCGGAGGAATAAAAGCGGCTGTAAGGGGTTTTATCGTAAGCAGTAAAAATATGATTGAATTTATTCATTGTCTTTCTCCGTTTCATAAAGCTCCACCGGCCGAAAAATCCGCCCTCAAGAAGCCTGCGTTTAAATTCAAGTGCCCTTTTTCTGCACCTTCTTAGGCGAGGTGCCGTATACCTCCTTGAACTTTTTGGAAAAGTAATTGCTGTCCTCGAAGCCGCAGCTTTCCGCCACCATCGTTATATTCTGTCCGTCAGCAGATTTAAGAAGCTGTTCGGCGTGTTGGAGTCTCAGCGAATTAAGATACTTTGAAAAGCCAAGGCCCGTCTCCTTTTTAAACATTCTCGAGAAATGCTCAGGGCTTACGGAAAACCTTTTCGCAAGTGATGACAGAGTAATGTCTGAAGAAAAATTTTCTCTTATGTATGCCACAGCCTGCTCGATTACCTTGTTTCCCTCGTCTGCGGCAAGACAGGACTCTGCATTTCTTACAAGAAGATAAAAAAGTGAATGGATATGGCAGGAAATAATCTCGTCGGATAAATTATCCTTATCCCTGTACTCCTTTTCTATTTTAGAGAAAAGCCTTTTCACCTCATCGGAAACAAAGGGGTTTCTGTAAAGATATGTATCGGTAAAAATGTTATTTCTTGCCGAAGCAGGTATATATTCGCAGGCGCAGTTTATGAGTATTCTCGAATGTCTGATGTCATCGTATTTGGTATGATGGATTATCCCGTCAGGAATGATTACGATATCACCCGCCCGTACGCTGTAAACCTTATCGTCTATGATATAGGTACAGTTACCGTCCTCGAGAAAATATATCTCGTAAAGGGAATGATAATGCGGCCAGGAGCTGCCCGTTTCGGCTACTCTTTTACTCACACCGCGATGAAAATAAAGCTTCTCATTGGGGTCAAATTTAATATTGCTCACTCTCTGCACCTTCTTTCCCTTCCGATATTATCATTCAATATCAAAAAAGTCAAGAAATCAACTGTAATCCGTCAATTTTATTAAGGAAATCATAACAAATTAGATGTAATATATTAGTAAATAAATTATAAAGGAATGGTATGTATGAAAAAAGGCATTAAGATTATTACAGCTCTTTTACTCGTTACTGTCATCGGCGCAGGCGGCTTCGTTCTTTATAAATGCTCTCAGGGCATTTCCTATGATATTTCATCGGTGGAAAAGGTCGGAAGCGATGTGGAAATCGTAAAAGAAGACGAGGACAGTGTTACTCTCAGAAAAAAGGGAAAGGGTCAGTTCAAGGTTCTGATGTTCACCGACACTCACCTTAACGGAAAAAAGGCCAAGGATAATACGGCTGTAAAATACATAGTCAAAAATATTACTGAGCAGAAGCCCGATCTTGTAATCTTCGGCGGAGACAATATCTCCTCAGGCTTCAATAAAAAAAGAACTGCTGAATTTGCAGAGCTTATGGATGCTCTCGGTGTTTACTGGGCGGCCGTGCTCGGCAACCATGAGGGCGAAGGAATTTTAGCTGTGTCAAGAAAAGAAAATGTCGACATTTTCTCTTCCTATGATTACTGTCTTATGCGTCAGGGCAAAGAGGATATCGACGGTAACGGAAACTATACCGTGAACATCCTTAACTCCGACAATACAATCAGACAGGTATTATTCCTTATGGATTCGGGCAGCTATATGACCGAGGAGGCAAAGGCTGAATACGGTGTAACCAAGGAGGGAGAGGTTTACGACGGTGTCAAAACCTCCCAGGTAGAATGGTATAAGGAGAAGCACGATTCTCTCAAGGCAGAATACGGCGAATTCAAATCTGTAGCCGTTCTCCATATTCCGCCCTACCAGACAGAAAGAGAATATGCCGAGGGTGATTTCATTATCGGTGAGAAAAGAGAGGGCGTATGCGAATCCGGCTTTGATTCGGGTCTTATGGATGCCATAACTGAAAAAGGCAGCACAAGGGCCGTCTATTTCGGTCACGACCATGTAAATGACTTCGGTACTATGTACGAGGGTGTACGCTTATCATATATTCAGACCTCGGGCTACGGCTCTTACACTATGGAAAGCAAATTCGGTTCACCCGAAAATGAATGGATTCAGGGCTGTACCGTACTGACCGTTAACGAAAAGGGTAACCTTATGGAAACAAGAATTTTAAACCACGCTGAATAAAGGAGCAACAGATATGAGATATATTGACAATAAAGCGGAAGATGTAAAGATTGCCTACATAGGCGGCGGCTCAAGAGGTTGGGCATGGGGTCTTATGAGTGACCTTGCTATGGCAGGTGATATGAGTGGTGAGGTTTGTCTTTATGATATTGACATCGAAGCCGCAAAAGCAAACGAAACCATAGGTAATATGTATAACAGTCTACCCGAAACCCTTTCAAAGTGGAGTTACAAAGCCTCTGAAACAATAGGAGAAGCTCTCACAGGCGCAGACTTTGTTGTTATCTCCATTCTTCCCGGTACCTTCGATGAAATGGAAAGCGATGTTCACGCTCCCGAAGAATACGGTATTTATCAGTCAGTGGGCGACACAACAGGCCCCGGCGGTGTTGTGCGCGCTATGCGTACTTTGCCGATGTTTGAGGAAATAGCAGAAAACATAAAGAAGTATTCACCCGATGCGTGGGTTATAAACTACACCAATCCTATGACACTTTGCGTCAAGACTCTTTACAGAGTTTTCCCCGAAATCAAGGCCTTCGGCTGCTGCCACGAGGTTTTCGGCACTCAGGATCTTCTGGCAAAAATGGCAGGGATTCTCTTTAACGAAGATGTCAAAAGAAAGGATATCAAGGTTAATCCCATAGGTGTCAACCACTTCACATGGCTTACAAAAGCAACCTACAGAAATATCGACCTTTTCCCCTATTACAGAGAGTTCTGCGAAAAATACAAGGATGGCTGTACGGAATATGTAGACCCGAACTGGCTTAAGAGCTTCCACGGTAATGCTCACAAGGTTAAAATCGACCTTTTCAGACGCTTTGGTTACATAGCCGCCGCAGGTGACAGACATCTTGCTGAATTCTGTGAGGGTAAGTGGTACCTTGAATCTCCCGAAAGAGTTGAGGAAATGCTTTTTCACCTCACACCCGTGTGGTCGAGAAAGGACGAGCTTAAAGAGCGCCTCCAGAAAAGCAAGCGACTTTTAAGTGGTGAAGAAGAACTCAAAATAAAGAAAACAGGCGAAGAAGGCGTTAAACAGATGAGGGCAATTTTAGGCCTCGGAGATTTTGTCACAAATGTCAACCTTCCCAACCGAGGACAAATCCCCAATCTCCCCTTAGGTGCAGTTGTTGAAACAAACGCTTCCTTTACATCGGGTACAGTAACGCCCGTCGTGGCAGGTGAAATACCCAAGGAGATTTATCCTCTCATTTCCCGTATCTGCACACAACAGGAAGTGCTTTCCGATGCTATTGCAGAAAGAAATATCGATAAGATTTTTGAGGTTTTCGCTAACGATCCTCTCGTTACCTGCTCACTCAAGGATGCAAAGGAGCTTTTCGGTAAGATGGTAAACAATACAAAAGCCTATCTTTCAGATTATAATATCGGTTAAGCTATGAAGATATTACCTTTAATCTTCGCCGCCTTTTCAGTATCAATGCCCGTCATAACCCAAAAGACGGGCCTTTCGGAAAAATACGGCTTCAAAATGAAAATGCTCTGTGCAATTATGTATCTCATCACGGGTATCCTTTCGGCTGTTTCGTTATATAGAATTACAGCCTATTCGCTTATGATACTCGGAGCGCTCCTTTTCGGTGTACTCGGAGATTTCTTCCTGAGCTATAAAAACGATAAATATTTTCCTGTGGGAATGGCATTTTTCGCATTAGGGCATATAGCTTACATTATTACCTTTCTTTGTATCGGCGGAGAGAATGCAGTGAAATATGTTATACCTGTCTTTGGTGTTGCAGTTATACAGTATCTTCCGCTGCTTCTGATAATCAGAAGGCTGAAATTTAAAAAATACAGAGAATTGATGCTTATTTACGGTGCAGTGCTTGTCTTTTTCTTTTCCTGTGCTTTTGTTATGGGATGTGTCTGCGCTTACTGCGGAAACCTTTCCCTCTGTCTGTGTCTGGTATTCGGCGGTGCCCTTTTCTTTGCTTCGGATTTAATGATAGGCTTGGGCAAGGGCGGAATAAAGCGACCCGCCTTTCTGCAAAATGCAGTTTCCTACACATATTTCGCGGCACAGACGCTTTTTGCTTTAAGTATATATTTTCAGTGAGGTGAAATTTATGAAAAAGGAGTTTTTGCCTGTTCTTCGTTTTATCGCTTCGAGTGACGCTCACATCGAAGGTGTCGGCTCTGTCGGTTATGTCAGGCTGAAAAAAGCCATCGATTTTTCGCTGAGCTTTGCGAAAAAAAGTGAAGGCTACCAAAAGCTCGATGCAGTGCTTATGGCAGGAGACTTTACCGACCACGGAAGGCCCGACGAATTCGATGCCTTCGGTGAAATTTTCGATTACGCCAAGGAAAAGGGATTGCCCGTTTTAAGTATAGTGGCGAGAGGTCACGAATGCTTCACTCTTAAAAAGAAATCTCTGGCTTATTTCAGAGGTGTCACCGGTCAGGAAACGGATTTTCACGAGGTCATCGGAGGATATCACTTTATCGGTCTTTCCACCTGCCGTTTTCCCGTTCTTTATTATTCCCCGAAGCAGAAAATATGGCTCAGAAATCAGCTCAGAGAGGCTGTAGCCGACACACCTGATAAGCCTGTATTTTTATTCCATCATGAGCATGTGAGAGACACAGTATACGGAAGCAGTAAATTCGACGGATGGGGAAATCCCTTTTTCACGCAAATGCTCAAGGACTTCCCTAATGTGGTTGATTTTTCCGGTCATTCCCATTATCCTCTGAACGATCCCCGTTCCTTATGGCAAAAGGAATACACTGCCGTCGGCACCGGCTCTCTGAAATATGCCGAGCTGACCGTAGATAAGGAAAGATGTGTTCATCCTCCTACACACAGAGACTGTGCTACCTTCTGGATAGCAGAAGCAGATAAAGACGGAAACCTTCATCTTATGGGAATTGACTGTGAAGCTGAAAAAATACTATGCGAATACTTCCTCGGAAATCCTGCTGACAAAAGCAACAGAGAATATACCGAAGAAAAGCAGCGTTCACGCTCTCGCCCACCTCTTTTCCCCGAAAAGGCAGAAATTAACCTTAAAGAAGAAAAGGGTAATTATACGGCGGAATATCCTGCAGCCGAAAGCACCGACGGTATGCCTGTTTTTATTTACAGGGCATACGTTTCTGACCGGGACTGCAAGGAAATCGCCAAGGGTAAAACAGTACCCTCCTACTATCTTTATGAGAGTGAGGACATCATTTCTACCTCTCTCGGTGCTTTACCTGAAGGCAAATATACAATCAGAATACTGGCTGAAACCGCTTACGGTGTACATTCAGAGAGCATAAATAAAACAATTGAAATTTAAGGAGAAAAAACCATGGGAAAATTTAAAGAAAAGCTTCAGAAATTTATGGATAACCCTGACATAGCCTTCAAAGAACAGATGGGCTATGTTTCGGGTGTATTCGGCAACTGCATGGGTCAGGATTCGGTCAGCACCTACACCGACCAGTTTATGTATGACTATATGGGTCTTAAATCTAGCCATGTGATAGCTATGAAATCGACTACCACAGCGGTAAACATTCTTATAGCGCCCATCGTCGGAGCTATGCTCGATAATAACCGTTCAGGCAAGGGTAACGCGAGAAGCTTTATGATGGCTTCTGCCATTCCCTTCACTCTCGCCTCGGTGCTTCTCTTCGTGGTACCCTCCGCTTCACTTGCCTTCAATGTGATATGGAGCTTCGTCCTTTATCTCGTTTTCAATATCGCAGACACCTTCTACGATGTGGCTCTTTCCACCCTTTCTGTACGAATGACACCCAACGCGAAATCAAGAAAGAATTTTTACACCGTGGCAAAGATTGCCTCTACTCTCGGCTCTATGTTCCCCGGCTGGCTCGTTCCCGTAATCATCGAAGCGAGGGGCGGAGACTATAACAGCGAAAAATGGGCCTTTTTCTCAGTAGCGCTTCTTTTCGGTATAATGGGTCTTTTCACTATGCTTGTGCCTTCTATGACGCTTAAGGAAAGAAATATCGTGCTTCCGCCAAAGGATGGCAAAAAAATCCAAATTGACTATAAGCTCATCCTCCTGAACAGACCTCTCCTTCTTCTGTGTCTTTGCAACTGTATTGAATCCGTAAGAAAGGTATGCTATAATGCACTTCCCTTCTTCTACAAGCAGACCCTTAACAAATTCAGTATGAAGACTTATGTAGAAATGGCTTCATCGGCACTTTCCTACGGCGGTCTTTTCTCCGTTCCCTTCCTCGGAAGAAAGCTTTCATCGAGAGATATTGTTGTTGCCGGCTATATGCACACAGGTATATGCTACATTCTTCTCGCGCTTTTCGGCTACAAAAATCTTTGGATAGTAGGTATTCTCATCGCACTCGGCGGTCTTCCCAATGCAGGTATGAGCGCAGCAAAGAGAGTTTTACTTGCTGACTCTACAGACTATATGGAATGGAAAAGCTATCAGAAATACGGCGTCGCACAGCGTAACGAGGGTATGGTTTTCGCCTTCAGCACTATGGTGTCGAGAATTGCCGACCTCTGGAAGGAGCTTCTCGTCAACGGCGGTCTTGCCCTTATCGGCTATCAGAGTGCTCAGATGGTAAACGGTGAAATGGTAGAGGCAGTTCAGACTCCCGAAACCTTACACGGCATCTTCCTTCTCGTAGCGATACCGGGCATTATAGGCAACCTTATTCCCGGTATTATTATGATGTTTGACAACTTCACCGGTAAGCGTAAGGAAAAGATTATGGCAGAGCTCGAGATTATCAGAGCTGAAGCCAAGGAAAAGCTCGAAGAAACTGTTTAAAAGGTAAATATTATGAAAAACGAAAAAAGAAGTAAAATAACCGCAGTTATTTTTAAAGCCGTAAAAATAACAGTATTCTCTTTACTGATAATCGGCATAACTCTTTTCGGTCTTTATAAGCTTGTAACTTATCAGTGGCAGGATGAGCCTCAGAATTATCCTGTAACCAATCAATATATCATGCCCCTCGGCGAGACTATGGTTTCGGCTCACCGTGCAGGAAAGAAGCTTTTCCCTCAGGGTACGATGATGGCTTTCGAGGGCTGTGTCAATGCAGAAAGCTTCGAAACGGATATTTTCGAATTCGATGTGCGCATAACTGCAGATGAACAGCTTATCATCCTTCACGATGACACCCTTGACGAAACAACCGATGCGACGGAGCATTTCGGAAAAGCCGAAAACTATCCCGAAAACTATACCTACGAGGAAATCCGCGAGCTGAATTTCGGTGAATTTTTCAAAAATGCAGAGGGAGAAACACCCTATCAGGGTCTTCGCGGAAAAGACATACCTGACAATCTGAGAGCTTTGACTGCAAAAGATGCTCTCAGCTATCTCGAAAAAAACGGCGGATATTATTACAGCATAGAGATAAAAAACAGCGGAGAGCTCGGCTTTAAGTCTGCTGATATACTTTATGGAATTCTCTCTGATATGAAGCTTATCGACAGAGTAATCGTAGCCTCCTTCGATAAGGATATTCTTCATTACCTCGATGATAATTACCCCGACCTTACCCGTACAGGCTATAATATTGAGATTTTCGGTTTATATTTAGACTCTCTTTTAAATCTTGACAGAGCCGAGGGCTATTATGAATTCGATGTTTTACAGGTACCCCCGGACAGATATATCGTAAATCTCGGAACATCAAAGCTGATAAATTATGCTCATAAAAACAATATCGCCGTACATTACTGGACAATAAACGATAAGGAAAAAATGTCCTTTTTACAAAGCATCGGTGCAGACGGAATAATTACAGACATTCCCGATGTGGCATACGGGGTTCTGAGATAAATCCGCCCCACAGCTTGTTTCTAACCTATATTTTCAGAATACAGGAGCTTGAAAAATGTTTTTCAGAAAAATCAAAATCAAAAATACAGATAAAATCATCATCGACGGCGTTCCCGAGAGGAAGGATAACATTCTCAGAATTATGTCCTTTAATCTGCGTTACTGCGACGACAAGGCAGGCAGTGTGAATGACCGTTCGAAAATTTCTGCCGCTATAATCAAGGCCTATGCTCCCGATTCCTTCGGAGTTCAGGAGGCTACGGGCAGATGGCTCGATATTCTGACTGATGCCCTCGGAGAAAAATACGCTTACATCGGTGAGCCGAGAGATTCTCAGGGCTACAATTCGGAACGAAATGCTGTTTTTTATCTTAAGGATAAATATAAGCTTATTGACGAAGGCACTGTCTGGCTTTCGGAAACACCTGAGATAAAATACACTAAAAGCTTCGACAGCAGATGCTACAGAGTCGCCTCCTGGGCAGTTCTCGAAAACAAAGCTACGGGCGTGGTCTACACTCACCTCAATACTCATCTTGACCACATTCTCGAGAAAACGAGAGCAGAGCAGATAAAGGTATTAATCGGAAAGCTTACAGAGCTGCAGAAAAGGGGAAGGGTTTTCTGTACCGGCGATTTCAATACGGAGCCTACGGGCGAGGTTTATTCACTTATGACGGAATTTGCCGATGACGCCAGAGCTGCAGCCTCAGAATCAGACAGCGGATTTACCTTCCACGATTACGGAAAGGCACTTAAAAACAGCAAGCTCGGCGGTACAATCGACTATATTTTTGTCCCGAAGGGAACTGATACCGAAAGATTCAGAATTATCCGTAACACCTTCGGCGGTATGTATCCCTCAGATCACTTTCCTATTATCGCCGACATAAATATCCGGGAGGACAGATTATGATACCAAACAAATGGGGTCAGGGACAGCTCTTTGCTTTCTCTGCTTTAGACGGAGCTTCTTTTTTCTCCGACGATTTTACAGGTACTCTTGCAGGTGATAAAATCGGTGTTATCTTTAATACCGCCTGCAGAAGAACTCTTTACTTCGGAGATATGCATAAATTTATCTCCCCTAAGCTCAGCTGTGTAGCTTCGGATATTATTATACTCGAAACTCTTATCGGTACTTTCAGTATGATTTTCGCCGAAAGGCATCTCGTTATCGGCGAAGGTGTCGATATGCCCTGCATTTTCGTAAGCTGCGGCGGTAAATGTGAAATCAGCCGTGAGGATGACGCAGAAATTCACGACACCGACGACGGAGAATATACGGCTTTACTCAGAAGGGGTACGCGCTTCGCCTTTGCTTACGGCAAAAGCAAGACCGAGGTAATCGCCCTGTGCGAAAAAGGAATCAAGCTTGATACCGAAAAGCTTAAAGAAAAAAAGCTCTGGCCTTATGAAAGGGCTTGTAAGGATGAAAATTACTCTGCTCTCTACGCCAAATGTATCAGCGTAATGAAAAGCCAGCTTTATTCTCCCGAGGGAAGGCTTAAGAGAATATGGTCCACTCCCGACCGTCTGCCCCACAGAAATATGTGGCTTTGGGATTCGGTTTTCCACGCTATCGGACACAGACATCTCGACACAAATACAGCCCGTGACCTTATACTCGCCCTTTTCGATGTACAGCGTGAGGACGGCTTTATACCTCACATGGCAAGACCTGACTTTTCCTCAGACATAACTCAGCCTCCCGTTATCGCCTGGGGGGCATGGACGGTATACGAAAAAAGCGGAGACAAATCTTTTCTTAAAGCTGTTTTCGATAATAATAAGGCGTTCCTTCTCTGGTGCAGGGAAAACAGACGGAAAAGCAACAGAGAGCTTTATTCCTGGCATACTAACCCTGAGCTGAATAACCGCTGCGATGAATCGGGTATGGATAATTCTCCCCGCTTCGACACGGAAAGCGACCTTTATGCTATCGATTTTTCCTGCTATATGGCAAACGAGGCAAGATTTATGAAAAGGATAGCCCTTGAGCTCGGAGACAGCGAAGAGGCAGATTTTTTCGACGGGTGGTATGAAAGCATAAAGGAAGACATAAACGGTCTTTTATGGTGCGAAAAGGACGGCTTTTATTACGATTATGACATACAGAACAGCTGCTTCAATAAAGTACAGTCTGTATCCTCCTTCCTGCCTCTTTTCTCAAAGATATGTAATAAAGAGCAGGCTGCAAGGCTGACAGAGCATCTGGAAAGCCCCGAGGAATTCGGCACGGAATTCGCTGTTCCCACTATTTCGAAAAAGGATAAAACCTACGGCTCAGATATGTGGAGAGGACCTTCTTGGATTAACTATAATTATATGCTTGCAAAGGGACTCAAGGAAAACGGATACGATAACTTATACCGTAAAATAACCGATAAAACCCTTTCCGTCGTCAATGAATGGTATATTCGCACAGGTACCGTCTACGAGTTTTATGACAGCGAAAACCGTATTCCGCCTTACTGCTTTAACAGAAAAGGTGAGGTGTTTGAGCCTTACGATTTCAGAGTCAAATATCAGACCATAAGAGATTACGGCTGGAGTGTCACTCTCGTTTTTGATATGCTTAACGAGGAATAATATATAATCAAATATGAAATGGCCGCTGTACTCATCGGTTTTCCGACAGTACGGCGGTTTATTTTTTATAAGCACAGCAACAAATAATAATTTTCTAATAGATTTTTAATCATCTTTATGTTATAATTTCCCCGTAATAATGTCGGAAGGGAAGATAAATATGAGAATCCTTATCGCAGAAGACGAAAAAAATCTGAACAGAATACTCGTAAAGCAATTCAAAGGCCTCGGATACAGCGTGGACAGCTGCTTCGACGGTGAAAGCGTTTTCGATTTTCTCGCAGGTGCTGAATTTGATGCTATCGTTATGGATGTTATGATGCCACGCAAGGACGGATTTGAGGTTCTCAAGGAAATGCGCGCCGCCAATAACCGTACACCTGTAATTTTTCTTACAGCCAAAGCCGAAATCAGAGACAGAGTTTTCGGTCTTGACCTGGGTGCCAATGATTATCTTGTCAAGCCCTTTTCCTTCGAAGAGCTCGCCGCCAGAGTAAGAATGATAACCCGTGACTCAAAGGGCAACAGCACAAACGTTTTCTCTGTAGCTGACCTTACGGTGGATGTGAAAAGCCGCGAGGTAAAGAGAGCCGGGCAAAAAATCGACCTTTCAGCCAGAGAATATTCCATCCTCGAGACATTAATAAGAAATGCGGGTACGGTTATGACCCGAGATAAAATAGAAAGCAGCGTGTGGAACTACGATTACGAGGGCGGCACCAATGTAATCGATGTTTATATCCGTTATCTCCGCAAAAAAATCGATGACGGCTACGAAAAAAAGCTGATCCATACCGTAAGAGGTGTCGGATATATTCTTAAAGAAGGAGAATAAAGTAATGAAAAAGAAAAAAGGCAGGTCAATAAGCGCGAGGCTGAACCTGTGGTACACTCTGCTGGCAGGCTTTATCTCCCTGTGGCTGATTCTGTCCGTGGTTACGGTAGCGCGAATGTCGGAAACCTCTGAGGCACAGCAGAATCTCATAAGAAGCGTAGAAAGAAACATAGATGAAATCGAGGTAGAAAACGGTCTTCTCGACATAGAATCCGACTTCGCCTACAGAAATGAAAGTATTTACGCCATCGTTTATTCCTCTGACGGAAGCATTTTAGGCGGTGAATATCCTGATGGTGCTTCATCGGATATGCCTCTCGAGGCTGAGCGCTTCGATAAATTCGACGGCTTTTATGTGTACGACACTAAGGTGGAATTTACTAAATACGACTACAAGATAAACGGTGAAACAGGTGAGATTATAAGCAGCGAGGTAGAGGGTGCCGATTACTACACTCCCTTTGAGGGTAATCTGGATTTCTTTGGTGAAGACTGTGAAATTTCCTGCGGTGATGCCTTCGACATAGCCGTAAAAAAGAGTGGACTTAACAGAAATTCCATAGACATAATCAATGTCAAAAACTACGAATACAATGATGAACCCATTTATGAGGTGGAATTTTACAGCACAGAGAAAGCCTACGATGACATCTGGGTGCGCGGTGTAGTAAAGGCAGACGGTACAGGCGGCGTATGGACGGTCCTTGCCCGTGTAGCAGCGGTGCTTCTTCCGGTGCTTCTGATTGTCTGCTCGTTAGTGGGCCGTTTAATTACGAAAAGAGCATTTGAGCCCGTAAGACGCCTTATCTCTGCCGTAGAGGAAACTCACAGCGGTAAGGACCTTACCAAAAGAATAGACATTCCCGACGGAGATCCCCTACTGTCCTCTCTGGCCGACAGATTCAATGAAATGTTCAGCAGACTTCAGCTTTCCTTTGAAAGTGAAAGGCAGTTCTCGGGAGATGTTTCCCATGAGCTTCGTACACCTACGGCGGTAATTTTAGCCGAATGTGAGTATCAGCTCGGCAGAAAGGACCTCGACGATGAATCTAAGGAAGGCTTTGAAGACATACAGAATCAGACCGAAAGCATGAAAAAGTTAATTTCTCAGCTTTTGGAAATGACTAAAATGGAGCAAGGTGACAGTAATCTTTATCTCGAAAGAGAGGACCTGTCTATGCTCGTAAACGCTGTATGCGATCAGAATGAAAGCCTCGATAAAAGAAATATCACTCTCAAAAGAGACATTGATGAAGGCATCAGCATAAATATGGATGTTACCCTCATTACCCGCCTCGTCTCAAATCTCCTCTCTAATGCCTACCGCTACGGCAAGGAAGGCGGAACCATAGCTGTCAGCTTAAAAAATACCGACGGCTCAGTCAGACTCTCCGTTTCCGATGACGGTGAGGGTATCGCTCCCGAGCACATAGATAAAATCTGGAACCGGTTTTACAGAGTCGATAAAGCCCGTTCGAGAGAGGACGGCTGTTCGGGCCTCGGTCTTCCGATGGTAAAACAGATAGCCAAGCTGCACGGCGGTGATGTTTACCTTGAAAGTGAGCTTGGAAAAGGAAGCACATTCACAGTCGAATTCAGAATATAAGTCAAAAACCGTATCGGCCTTTTACCGATACGGTTTTTTTATAAAAAATTAAAAGCTCTAATCGTCCTTTAATTTTTCCCGTGTATTATATAGGTGTAAACAAAAGAGCTACAGCTCAAAAAAAAGAAAGGTGGTTTACTCTATGAAAAAGAATTTAAAAAAATTATCGTCACTCGCCCTCTCATTACTCCTGGTTTTTACTCTCTGTGTAACAGCCTCGGCGGCAGATATTTCTTCGGAAAAAGCAGGGATAATCGCTGTAACAGATGCAGGCTTTACCTCAGCAGAGGTTTCCTACCTCAATGTTAAAACCGAATACGAAAACGGCTCAAAGGTTTTCGATGTAAGCTTTATAGCCTTTAACGGCGATGGCTCCTACACAGAATATGATTACGAAATCAAGGCCTCTGACGGAAGAATTCTCGAAAAAGATATCGATAAAGAAAGAAGCAAAAATCAGCAGGTGCCCATCGCAGACAATAATGACATCGGTATCGAACAGGCTAAAAGAATCGCTCTGGAGTATTTCGGAGTAGCTGCAGAAGAAGCTAAATGCTTCCGTGTAAAAAAAGATTATGACGACGGCCGTTCCGTTTACGAGGTAGAATTCTGCAAGCCTTACACAGAGAAGTTCTCCTGTGAGGTAGCCTCCTCCGACGGGCTGGTAAGAGATGCAGAGAAGGAATATGTAAAAGGAATCTTCGATAAGCTCGAACTTTTCTTCGAGGTTCTCTTCTGGTCACTTTTTAACAGCTAAGCGAATTTCTGAAATCTTTATGTAAATCTCCCCTAAAATCTTCCTAAAAAATCTCCCGAAACAGCTTGTTTCGGGAGATTTACCTTTTATTTAATATCGGAAGCAGTAAAGCTTATACGCTCCACACTACATTTTCATTCTGTGCGAATGCTTCAGCAGCTGTAGTATCGTAGTATTCTACCTCGTTATAACACTTCATACCTGTACCTGAGGGAAGAAGCTTACCGATGATAACATTTTCCTTAAGGCCGAGAAGCGGGTCAACCTTACCCTTGATAGCAGCATCTGTAAGAACTCTTGTGGTTTCCTGGAAGGATGCAGCTGAAAGGAAGGAGTCGGTAGCAAGAGAAGCCTTGGTGATACCCATAAGAACAGGTGAACAGGTAGCTGTCTGAAGCTCTTCGCCTGTTTCTTCCATCTTTGATCTTACAGCATTATTGGCATCACGGAATTCCTTCTTATCTACTACGGAATTGGGAAGAAGATCAGTATCACCTGCATCCTCAACCTTAACCTTTCTCATCATCTGACGTGCGATAACCTCGATGTGCTTATCGTTGATATCAACACCCTGGGTACGGTATGTGAGCTGTACCTGGCTGATGAGATAGTCATGAACTGCATTTACGCCGAGAACATTGAGTACGTCTCTGGGATCGATAGAGCCTTCTGTGATAGTTTCGCCCTTCTTAACGAACTGGCCCTCAGAAACTCTTGCTCTTGCACCGAAGGTAAGGAAATATTCCTTTCTTTCGCCTGTTTCTTCATTGGTAACAACGATGTGAGGATTCTTCTTGATTGTTTCGAAGGAAACGACACCGTCGATTTCTGAAAGCATAGCAAGTGTCTTGGGCTTTCTTGCTTCGAAAAGCTCTTCAACACGGGGAAGACCCTGTGTAATATCGGCGCCTGAAGCAACACCACCGGTATGGAAGGTTCTCATAGTAAGCTGTGTACCGGGCTCACCGATTGACTGAGCAGCGATAATACCTACAGCTTCGCCGACAGTAACGGGAAGACCTGATGCAAGGTTAGCACCGTAGCACTTGATACAAGCGCCATGGTCGGAGTTACAGGTGAGAAGTGAACGGATTTTGATTCTGCGGATAGCAGAAGCCTCTTCCTTATTCATACCCTCTTCGAGAGCCTTATTCATCTTAGCAGTAAGGTAAGCGTCTACCTTTTCAGCCTCAGCCTCACTCATCATGTGGTCATTGGAGCAGATAACCTCGCCTGTAGCCTCATCAACGAGAGAATCGAGAAGATAACGGCCCTTAAGTCTTTCAGAAAGACTTTCAAGGATACGGTTACCGTCCATAATATCGTAAACCTCGAGACCGTCTGTACAGCCGCAGTCCTCCTCACGGATGATAACATCCTGTGAAACGTCAACAAGACGACGGGTAAGATAACCGGAGTCAGCGGTACGAAGAGCTGTATCGGCAAGACCCTTGCGGGCACCACGTGAAGAAATGAAGTATTCCTGTACATTAAGACCCTCTCGGTAGTTAGCACGAATGGGAACCTCGATGGTTTTACCTGCGGTGTTAGCGATAAGACCACGCATACCTGCGAGCTGACGAAGCTGTGAGTTAGAGCCTCGGGCACCGGAGTCAAGCATCATCCAGATGGGATAGGTAGCCTCGAAGGAGCCTGTAAGAGCATCAGCTACACGGTTTGTACAGATGTCCCATGCCTTGAGAACCTTACTTGAACGGTCCTGATTGGAGAGAAGACCTCTGTTATATTTTCTGTTGATTTCGTCTACAGTTTCTTCGGTTTCAGCAAGGATATCCTTCTTTGTAGCGGGGATAGTAGCGTCACAAACAGCAACGGTAATACCGCTTCGTGTAGAATACTTAAAGCCCTGGTTCTTAACGTTGTCGAGAACCTCAGCAGTCTTTGCTGTGCCGTGTACCTGGATACATCTGGCGATAATTTTACCGAGGAGCTTTTTATTTACGAGACCTTCAACCTCGAGACGGAACATATTCTCGGGATCATCTCTGTCGATAAAGCCTAAGTCCTGAGGAACAGGCTCATTGAAGATAATCTTACCGAGTGTGGTGTCGATAATCTTAGAAACTGTTTCGCCCTTATATTCCTTGGTCATTCTTACCTTGATTTTAGCGTGAAGGTCGATAACGCCTGAGTCATAAGCGAGTCTTGCCTCATTAACGTCTCTGAATACCTTACCTTCACCCTTTGCACCGGGAAGCTCAAGAGTCATATAGTATGAGCCGAGAACCATGTCCTGTGTAGGAACGGCAACGGGCTTACCGTCAGAGGGCTTGAGAAGGTTGTTGGCAGCGAGCATAAGGAAGCGTGCTTCAGCCTGTGCTTCTGCTGAAAGAGGTACGTGAACAGCCATCTGGTCACCGTCGAAGTCAGCGTTGAAAGCAGTACATACGAGAGGATGGAGCTTAATAGCCTTACCTTCTACGAGTACGGGCTCGAATGCCTGAATACCGAGACGGTGAAGTGTGGGAGCACGGTTAAGCATTACGGGGTGATCCTTGATTACTACCTCGAGAGCATCCCATACGCATTTTTCCTGTCTGTCTACAGTCTTTCTTGCTGTTTTTATGTGTGCGGCTACACCTGTTTCAACAAGTCGCTTCATAACGAAGGGCTTAAAGAGCTCAAGTGCCATTTCCTTGGGAAGACCGCACTGGTAAAGCTTAAGTCCGGGGCCGACAACGATAACTGAACGGCCTGAATAGTCAACACGCTTACCGAGAAGGTTCTGACGGAAGCGACCCTGCTTACCCTTAAGCATATCTGAAAGAGACTTAAGAGGTCTGTTATTGGGACCTGTAACAGGTCTGCCGCGTCTGCCGTTATCGATAAGAGCATCTACTGCTTCCTGAAGCATTCTCTTTTCGTTTCTGATAATGATAGCGGGGGCACCGAGCTCGAGAAGCTTCTTAAGACGGTTATTTCTGTTGATAACACGGCGGTAAAGGTCGTTAAGGTCACTTGTAGCGAAACGGCCGCCGTCGAGCTGTACCATGGGACGGATATCGGGAGGAATTACGGGGATAACGTCAAGAATCATCCATTCGGGCTTGTTGCCTGACGCCTTGAAGGCTTCGACAACCTCAAGTCTTTTAAGGATTCTTGCCTTTTTCTGTCCGCTGGCTGTAGCAAGCTGCTCACGGAGCTCTTCGTTAAGTGCTTCAACGTCGATTTCCTGTAAAAGCTCTTTGATAGCCTCGGCACCCATGCCTACTCTGAATTCTTCGTCATCATAGTAGTATTCTTTGATGTCATCATACTGCTTGTCATTGATAACCTGTCCCTTCTTTACGCTGGGTACAGAACCGGGATTGATGACAACATAAGCTGCAAAGTAAAGGATTTTTTCAAGATCTCTGGGAGAGATGTCAAGGATAAGTCCCATTCTGGAGGGAATACCCTTAAAGTACCAGATATGTGAAACGGGAGTAGCAAGTTCGATGTGACCCATACGTTCACGGCGAACCTTTGCCTTAGTGATTTCAACATGGCAACGCTCACATACCTTACCCTTATGGCGGATTCTCTTATATCTTCCGCAGTGACACTCCCAGTCCTTGAGAGGTCCGAAGATTTTTTCGCAGAAAAGTCCGTCACTTTCGGGCTTGAGTGTACGATAATTTATAGTTTCAGGCTTAGTTACTTCACCGTAAGACCATTCTCTGATTTTTTCGGGAGAAGCAAGACCAATCTTAATTGATTCAAAGGTAATATTTTCCATATATATTTAAGCCAGCCCTTTCCGTATATTTAAAATTTAATGTCAGTCAATAAGTCCTGTGCAGTCAGAGCCTTATAAGCCCTGACAGCATAGGGAAAATTACATATTATCTTCATCGGGAACAAATCCTGCACCGAAGCCTGCATCGTTGATGGTGGGATTCATTTCGTTAAAGAAAGCGTTAACATCGAAGTCTTCGTTTTCATCCTCTGAGAAGGCATCACCGAAGATAGCATCCATGTCAAGTTCCTCATCGTCTCCTGCGAATTCGTCCTCTTCCTCAGAGAGCTCGAGATCGTCTTCATTGTCATCATCGCGGAGATCTTCTGCTGCGGGAGCGCGGTACTTATGAAGTGAAACGCCTTCATCACCGTCAATGTTCTGCTTAAGGTCGATTTCCTGGTTTTCGGCGTCAAGAACCTTGACATCGAGACCGAGACTCTGAAGCTCCTTAACGAGAACCTTGAAGGATTCGGGAACACCTGCCTGAGGCACATTTTCGCCGTTTACGATGGATTCGTATGTCTTAACACGACCGACAACGTCGTCTGACTTAACTGTAAGAATTTCCTGAAGAGTATAAGCTGCGCCGTAAGCTTCAAGTGCCCAAACTTCCATTTCACCGAAACGCTGACCGCCGAACTGAGCTTTACCGCCAAGAGGCTGCTGAGTAACGAGTGAGTAGGGACCTGTGGAACGGGCGTGCATCTTATCGTCAACGAGGTGATGCAGCTTGAGATAATACATAACACCTACGGTAACCTCGTTATCAAACTTGTCACCTGTACGGCCGTCATAAAGAACTGACTTACCTGTGGTGCTGATGTTAGCCATTTCGAGTGCTTCTCTGATATCATCCTCATGAGCACCGTCAAATACGGGGGTCATAATCTTCCAGCCGAGCTGACGGCAGGCAAAGCCGAGATGAACCTCGAGAACCTGACCGATGTTCATACGGGAGGGAACGCCGAGGGGGTTAAGCACGATGTCAAGAGGAGTACCGTCTGAAAGGAAGGGCATATCCTCCTGAGGAAGAACGCGGGAAACAACACCCTTGTTACCGTGACGGCCCGCCATCTTATCACCGACCTGAATCTTTCTCTTCTGAGCAATATAGCAGCGTACTACCTTATTTACACCGGGAGAAAGCTCGTCGCTGTTTTCTCTGGTAAATTCTTCTACATTTACGACGATACCGTATTCACCGTGAGGAACACGGAGAGAGGTATCTCTAACTTCTCTTGCCTTTTCACCGAAGATAGCACGGAGAAGTCTCTCTTCTGCGGTAAGCTCTGTTTCGCCCTTAGGTGTAACCTTACCTACGAGGATGTCACCTGCGTGTACCTCGGCACCTACACGGATAATACCTCTTTCGTCGAGGTCCTTAAGAGCGTCACCTACATTGGGAATGTCATTGGTGATTTCTTCGGGTCCGAGCTTGGTGTCTCTGGCTTCGAGCTCGTATTTTTCGATGTGGATAGATGTATATACATCATCACGGACAAGCTTTTCATTAATAAGAACAGCGTCCTCGTAGTTATAGCCTTCCCAGGTCATAAAGCCGATAAGGGCATTCTTACCGAGGGAGATTTCACCGTGGTCTGTAGCAGGACCGTCAGCGATTACCTGATTTTCTTCTACACGCTCGCCAACCTTTACAACGGGCTTCTGATTGATACATGTACCCTGGTTGGAGCGCATAAACTTAATAAGGTTATAGGTATCTACACGGTTGTCGTCTGTGAGAACGTCAACCTTGTCAGCGCTTACATAGGTAACGGTACCTGCTGCCTTGGCAAGCACACATACACCTGAGTCGGTAGCTGCCTTATATTCCATACCTGTACCAACCATGGGAGAGTCACAGGTAAGAAGAGGAACTGCCTGACGCTGCATGTTTGAACCCATAAGAGCACGGTTAGCGTCGTCGTTTTCAAGGAAGGGAATAAGGGCTGTAGCTACAGATACAACCATCTTCGGTGAAACGTCCATATAATCTGCTCTGGAGGGATCGATTTCGAGGAATTCGTCACGGTGACGTGCGTTAACCTTATTTCTTACGAAACGGTTTTCCTCGTCAAGTCTTTCGTTAGCCTGAACAACTGTGTATTCGTCTTCTACATCAGCTGTCATATATTCGAAGGTTTCGAGAACCTTGCCTGTTTCCTTGTCGATAGGACGGAAGGGAGCTTCGATGAAGCCGTATTCGTTTATTCTCGCGAAGGTAGCAAGATAGGAGATAAGACCGATGTTGGGACCTTCAGGAGTTTCGATGGGACACATACGGCCGTAGTGCGAGTAGTGAACATCTCGAACATCGAAGCCTGCACGGTCACGGGAAAGACCGCCGGGGCCGAGAGCTGAAAGTCTTCTCTTATGAGTAAGCTCTGCAAGAGGGTTGTTCTGGTCCATAAACTGTGAGAGGGGTGATGAACCGAAGAATTCTCTGACAGCAGCGATAACAGGTCTTGTATTGATAAGAGCCTGAGGAGTAACCTTTTCGCTTTCCTGTGCCTGAAGAGTCATTCTTTCCTTGATAACTCTTTCCATACGGGAGAAGCCTACACGGAACTGATTCTGTAAAAGCTCACCTACGCTTCTGATGCGTCGGTTACCGAGATGGTCGATATCGTCAGCATTACCTACACCGTTTGCGAGACAGTTGAGGTAGTTGATAGAAGCGAGGATATCGTCAACGATAATGGTTTTAGGAATAAGCTCGTCAGCCTTGGATTCGAGATATGCGAGTCCCTCCTCCTTGCTCATGCCTTCCATTTCCGTAAGAGCATCCGTAAGAACGGCGTATCTTACATTTTCGTTAATACCTACGCTCTTTAATTCTTCGTCAGTATAATCGGGAAGATAGCCCTTGATGTCTACCATCTGGTTAGAGATAACCTTTACGGGCTCCTCTAGACCCTCTACGGAAACATAAGCGACCTTGGCGCCTGCCTGCTCGATTTCGAGAGCGCGGGCTTTAGTGATAAGCTCACCCTCATCAGCGATGATTTCACCTGTAAGCTCGTTAACGATGGGAGCAGCAAGTCTGAAGCCGCGGATTCTGTCGGAAATACCGAGCTTCTTATTGTACTTGTAACGGCCTACTCTGGAAAGGTCATATCTTCTCTCGTCGAAGAACATACCCTCGATGTGATTCTGTGCGCTTGCAAGCGTGGGAGGCTCACCGGGACGGAGCTTCTTATAAATTTCAATAAGTGCCTCGTCACTGTTCTTTGAGTTATCCTTTTCGAGAGTAGCTTCAATTCTGTCATCATAGCCGAAGAACTCACGGATATCTGTATCGGTAG
Source organism: Clostridia bacterium (assembly GCA_017516315.1). Lineage (GTDB taxonomy): Bacteria > Bacillota > Clostridia > Oscillospirales > Acutalibacteraceae > UBA6857. Next base: position 28,717 of record JAFXDE010000028.1, read on the forward strand.
AAACACCTAAAGCACGGATAAGTGTGGTGATAGGTATTTTTCTGTTTTTATCGATTCTTACGAAGAAGAGATCGTTCTGGTCGGTTTCATATTCGAGCCATGCACCGCGGCCGGGAATGATAGTTGAAGTGAAAAGCTTTTTACCTGTAACATTATGAGTCATTCCGAAATATGCACCGGGAGAACGGACAAGCTGTGAAACGATGGCGCGTTCAGCACCGTTTATGATGAAGGTACCGCTTTCGGTCATAAGGGGGAAATCACCCATGTAAACTTCGCTTTCCTTAACCTCACCTGTCTCTTTGTTATAGAGACGGACGGTGAGTCTCATGGGAGCAGAGTATGTGGTGTCTCTCTCTTTACATTCCTTAACGGTGTACTTGGGTTTATCATCCATACGGTAGTCTACGAAGGAAAGAACTAAATTACCGCTGTAGTCGGTAATGTCGGACATATCCTTGAGAACTTCCTTAAGACCGATGTCGATGAACCATTTGTAAGAATCCTTCTGAACCTGGATAAGATTCGGCATCGGCATAACTTCTTTGATTTTACCGAAGCTCTTTCTTACGTTTGTTCCGAGTTTTACGTCGGTTACGTTTACCATTGGCTTATCACTCCATATCTTTATTATTTTCCTCGGGAGAGGAATTGCTTTACGATATTTTTTTGAAAAATGTCTTGACTTTTCCGCACATAAATGTTAATATTCAAGTGTGGAAAGGGGCACTAAGGCATAATTTCACATTATATGTTTTGCTATGATAACATATCTGTGTTTTTATTGTCAAGTGGTTTCTTTTTATTTTTTTATTTTTTCTGTATTTTTTTGCTTAAAATATGAGATTTCCCGCCCTTTTGAGGCGATTTTTTTCTTTTACGGCATAATTTCATCCTTATCACACATCCGTTAAAGCAAAAGCACTCCCCTGCCCCGATTAAAGGCAAGGGAGTGTATTTTTCTTTTTTTGAACTGTTTCAGCTTACAAACACACGGCAAAGTGTGTTCTTTCTGATGTTATATCAGATCATAGCTGAACTCGAAATCCGCACTTTCACCTGCTATGCGAAGTGCAACATATCCGTCGGGATTTTCCAGAGTATAAGTCTGCATAAGCTCGTTAAGCTTAAACTCATGAACTATTTCATCATTATGAACGAGTACAGCCTTAAAATTACCCGATTCAACCCAAAGATTATAAAGAGTAATATCGAGACGGTTGCCCTTGATGTTCGTGCCGTAGATTTCGGCTACGCCCGTGAACTTATCGGAAGAATACTCCTTCATAGTCAGAGGAGCTTCGCTTACGGAAAAATTCAGCGCTCCCACATCCATTTTTATAATATTGCTGTCATTGATTTCCTGCAGGGTGTAATTATCCGCGCCGTTAGTGTCCTCGATATGCTCGAGATCCGACGACATCATCCACAGTGCAAAAACAGCAATAAAGACTACTATACCGACAGCTGTAAATACCTTTTTCATTCCTGTCATATTTTACATCTCCTTTTTCTTATGTGTTAAGATTGATGCTGAAGCCGCCCTTACCGCCGCTGCTCGTGGTGCTGACAGAAGGCAGATAAGGAAGAAGTCTCTCTGCAAGAGTTACGGCAGGCATAGACTGAACATAAACCTTACCGGGACCCGTAATAACCGTATTAAAAAGACCCTCTCCGCCGAAAAGCACATTCTTGACTCCCTTTACAGACTGAATATCCATAGTACAGCCCTCAGTCATAGCGGCAAGATATCCGCTGTCAACTACGATGCTTTCACCTGCTCCCAGCTCATACTCCTTACAGTATCCGTCGATCTCGATAAATACCGTACCGCTTCCCGATACCTTCTGAAGCACAAAGCCTTCGCCACCGAAAACACCGGTTCCGAATCTTTTCTGAAAATAAACAGAAAGGTCGAGGCCCTTTTCCATAGCCAGAAAAGCAGACTTCTGCAGAATAATCGAATTTCCCGGAGTTACCTCATAGGGAATGATTTTTCCGGGAAGAGCCGCGCCGAAGGCTATCATTCCCGTGCCGCCCTGAGGGGTATACTCATTCATAAAAAGGGATTCACCTGCAAATAATCTTCCGAGTGCCTTTTTGAAGCCGCCGCCCGAATTTGTAATCATCTGCATATTCGGACTCATCCAGCTCATAGCACCGCTTTGTGTGCAAAGAGACTGATTCTGCTCGGGATAACAAATAAGCACGGGAAGGCTGCCGCCTTCAATTTCATATCTTATCATAATATTTTCTCCTGTCTTTAATTATTTATCTGTGTTAATACAAGCTTTAAAATACCCGTTAAAACCATTTCAGCTCCTTTTCACAAGCGCCGCGGATTTCTCCGCGGCGCAATAGCCTTATATACCGAATATACTGATAATGCCGTTAAAAATACTTATGAAAAAGTCAATAAGCCAGGCAAAGGGATTTTTCCATGCAGCAGTGGCATTCTCATTGAGACTTTGTGAGGAAAGCCAATGGATAAAGCCCTCGGGATAGGTAAGATTAACTGTATTTCCGTTTCCGTCAACGGTAGTCATAGCCTTGTACTCGCTTCCGTCATCCATAAACAGGTCATTAAGCACGGGAGTCCAGGTATTATGTACCTCATTCTTCTGTAATACTCCTCCCGTTCCGTAATATTCAGAGAAGGATGACCAACGGTTATTCTGAGGATTTTCAGACTTTTTATTAAGGTATGAAAAATAGTTTTTTACGGATGAATTAGAAAGCTGAGGATAATTATCGTTCTTATTATTGAACACCCATACAGCAGTTTTCGAAAGAGCCTTAAGCTCGGCATTAGTGGGAACATAAACGGGTGATATGGGGAAAATAGCGGCAAAAACCTCGGGATAAGCAGCGGCAATTTTATAAACGCCCTTACCGCCCATAGAATTACCGCCCACATAAATACGGTTGATGTCGATGTTATTACCGTATTCGGCAATAAAGGAATCGAGTGTTTTTTTAGCGCCTTCTACTGCAAAATCCCAGGCAAGATTAATACCGTTTGTCGGGTCACGGGGTAAAAGAAGGAAGGCACCGCCCGTACCGACAAAGCGTGACTGAAATTCATCGGTAGAGAACTTATAAATATCGCTGTTATAAAGCTGATGTCTGGGATAATCACCTGAGGAATTACCGTGAAGCCAAAGAATAAGAGGATATTTGGTTTCGTCGTTTTCATCTTTTACAGGTGAAAAATAAACATAATCGAGGGAAGCCTCTCCGTCCTTGAAGGCCTCGAAGGCCGCATCGGGACCTGCGCTGATCGAAACAGCTGAAGCTGTCACCGACAAGGACACAAGCATAAGCAGTGAAAGAAAAAGTGAAACAATTTTTTTCATAGTTATTTCTCCTTTGTTAATACTCTGTTAATAATATACACTTCTTTTTCTGCTGTGTCAATGCAATATAAAAAGTTTAATAATTTTGCTAACAGTATATAACATAAAAAGAACTCGCAGGAGGCGACACTTCATAAGAAATTTAAGTCTTATGAAGTGCTGCCAAAGAGTCCTTTTTGTATATAGAAATTATAAATCCTTAAGATGCTTGCTTCTGGAGGGATGACGGAGCTTTCTGAGAGCCTTGGCCTCTATCTGTCTTATTCTTTCACGGGTAACATTGAAAGCCTTGCCGACCTCCTCGAGGGTCTGAGGTGTACCGTCACGCAGACCGAAGCGAAGTCTGAGTACCTCTGCCTCTCTCGGGGTAAGAGTCTCGAGAACCTCGTTTACCTTGGCCTTAAGGAAGGTCATAGCGGCTGCATCGGCAGGTGAAAGAGCCTCCTCGTCGGGAATGAAGTCACCCAGATGGCTGTCCTCCTCTTCGCCGATAGGAGTTTCGAGAGAAACAGGCTCCTGAGAAATGCGAAGAATGTCACGCACCTTTTCCGTCTGCATACCGAGCTCTTTTGCGATATCCTCGGGTGAGGGATCCTTACCGTCACGGTGAAGGAGCATATTGCTCGTCTTTTTTACCTTATTGATGGTTTCTACCATGTGAACGGGAATACGGATGGTTCTGCCCTGGTCAGCGATGGCACGGGTTATAGCCTGTCTTATCCACCAGGTAGCATAGGTAGAGAACTTAAAGCCCTTAGTGTGGTCGAACTTGTCTACAGCCTTGATGAGACCGAGATTGCCTTCCTGGATAAGATCTAGGAACATCATACCTCTGCCCACATATCTTTTGGCAATAGAAACAACGAGTCTGAGGTTTGCCTTAGTGAGGATTTCCTTAGCCTCCTTATCGTTATTTGAAATGCGGATAGCGAGGTCGATTTCCTCCTCAGGAGTAAGAAGAGGCACTCTGCCGATGTCCTTAAGGTAAACCTTTACGGGGTCATCGATAACACTTTTAGGATCTGTGGCAATAACAGCGGAATTGTCATAATCCTTCGGAAGATCAATATCAATAGAAATATTCTCGAGAATTTCATCGCTTAAATCGTCGATGATCTCTACGCCTGCGGCCTCAAGCTTAGAATAAACCTTTTCCATCTCGTCCACATCCACATCAGCCTCTACAAGGACTGTGTCGATATCTGTGGAGTTAAGCTTACCTGTGGCAATACCTCTGTCGATAAGAGCTTTGATCAATGAATTTTTTTCCTGGTTGTCCATATTTTATATATCCTTTCTGTTATATACCTTTTTTATTTCTGAATAAAGCAGCGAAATCCTCGTCACTGAGCTCAGCGGCAGAAACGCTCTGCTGACGCTTACGAGCCTCATCCTTCATAACCTCTACACAGTCGGTACAGAGCTTGAAGGTGTGTCTGAGATTTTCGTTCTTCTTTATTATCTGCATAAATGTGTCCATTTCCTCACCGGTCATCTCCTGCGAAAAGGAAGTAAGCTCCAAGCTTCTGTGTTCTTCTATTCTTTCCGCTAAAAGAGAAAATATTCTTTTGTGAGTGCTTACCGAAAAGTCCTCCGCCGTAACCTCGGCTTTTATGCTTCTGTAAAAATCGGGACTCCGGTAAAGGACACCTAAAAGCTGTTCTTCAGCAGTTATGGCTCTTATATTCGTGGAATTTTTCATAGCGAGCTTCGTATTACGGCTCATCGCATCCTGCTGAATTCTTTTATATTTCTGACTTTCTTCCTTTTTCTGAGTGCGTCTGCGGAACTGTCCGATACGGATAGCTATTTTGGATTTGTCCACCTGTAATTCCTCAGAAAGACGGGAGGTATATATATCCTGTGCGATTACGCTCGTTTTGGCTAAAGCCTCAGCAGCCTTTTCCAGATATTTCATCTTTCCGTCACTGGTAGTAAGGTCGAAGCTTTTTCGCAGGCTGATAAGCTCAAATTCGATATCGTTAGCTGCTCCGTCAATAAGACTTCTGTAACGCTCCGGACCGAATTTTTTCAGTATTTCGTCAGGATCCTTACCTCCCTCGAGGCGGATAACTCTGACCTTCATACCTATGGAGGAGAAAATCCCGATAGCTCTGTCCGTAGCCTTCTGTCCCGCATCGTCGGCGTCGTATGACAGGATGATTTCGTCAGTATATCTTGCCAGAAGATGCGCCATTTCGCTCGTAAGCGCCGTTCCGAGACAGGCAATAACATTATCAAAGCCTGCCTGATGCAGAGAGATGGCATCCATATAGCCTTCTACCAGAATAAGGCTTTTTTCCTTGGTGCTTTTGGCGAAATTCAAGCCGAATACACCGAGGCTTTTTTTGTAAACGAGAGTGTCCGAGGAGTTAATATATTTCGGCTTACTGTCATCGAGAACCCGTCCGCCGAAGGCAACCACATTACCTCTGACATCGATAATGGGCACCATCACTCTGTTACGGAAGGAATCGTAAAAGCTTACCTTGCCGTCCTTCTCGCTTTTGTTAGCTAAATTAGCCTCATAAAGCTCCTCGTAGCTGTAGCCCTTGCCGCGCATATAGGTAAGAAGATTTCTCCACCCGTCGGGCGCATAGCCGAGACCGAAGCGGATTATCGTACCCTTTTTCAGACCTCTGGCCTTATAATAATCGAGACCGGCCTTACCCTGCTCCGAGAAAAGACAGGAATTAAAAAACCTGGCAGCCTCCTTATTGATTTCGTACATTCTCTTTCTCTTTTCAGCCAGAGAATTATCGTAGCCCTCGCTGGGCATTACCATACCGCATCGGTCGCATAAAAGCCTTACCGCTTCGGTGTAGTCGAGATTTTCCGCACGGCGGATAAAGGAAACTACCTCTCCCCCTGCTCCGCAGCCGAAGCAGAAAAAGCTCTGACTTTCGGGGTATACTGTGAACGACGGTGTTTTTTCGTTATGGAAGGGACAAAGACCGACGAGATTTTTACCGCGTCTTTTAAGAGGAGTATATGATGATATGACCTGCTCAATATCGCATCTCATACGAAGCTCAGCGAGAAATTCATCGGAAAACCTTTGTGCCATAATTACACCGTCCTTTCTGTTTGTTATTTTATCAATAGTTCCATCCCTTGGGAATAAAGTAGTCGCCGTAAACCTTCAGCACATAATCATCGGTCATACCTGCGATATAGTCACAGGCGGCTCTTTCGGCGCCCTCCTTCCAGGCTATGGTTATGTATTCATTGGGAAGCTCGTTAGGATTTGATACGAAAAATTCGTAAAGAGCCTGAATGAGCTTTATTGCCTTTCCCTCTTCACTTTTACAGGCAGGGTTCGTGTAAACTCTGTCAAACATAAATTCGTGAAGCATATCAAAGGCCGACTGCACATCGCTGTCGAGAACTATTTCGTCCTTTGTATTTTCGATAGCGGACATTACGAGAGTATTTATTCTCTGACTTTTCGTTTCACCTAAAATCTTTCTCGCCTCAGCGGGAATATTACCCTCGGTAATTATTCCGCCTCTTACCGCATCGTCTATGTCGTGATTGATGTAAGCGATTCTGTCGGCGAGCTTTACTATTCTGCCCTCGAGGGTAGAGGCCTCCTCACCTCTCGTATGGCACAGTATTCCGTTTCTTACCTCGTAGGTAAGGTTCAGTCCCTTGCCTTTGTTTTCTAAAAAATCAACTACACGCAGACTTTGCTCGTAATGCTTGAAGCCGCCGGGATACACCTCGTTAAGAGCTCTTTCACCGGCATGTCCGAAGGGAGTATGTCCCAGGTCGTGACCGAGAGCAATAGCCTCGGTAAGAGTTTCGTTAAGAGAAATCCCCATAGCAATAGTACGGGCTATCTGCGAAACCTCAAGTGTATGAGTAAGGCGTGTTCTGTAATGAGCGCTGTCGGGAGTAAGAAAAACCTGTGTCTTATGCTTTAAGCGTCTGAAGGCGGGACAGTGAATGATTCTGTCTCTGTCTCTCTGAAAGGCTGTTCTTACGGGGCACTCCTCTTCGGGAGTAAGTCTTCCCTTTGTATTTTCGCAAAGAAAGCCGTACGCGGAAATGGTTTTTCTTTCGTTTTCCAAAGACCTTAGCCTTATATGAGACATTCTGAACACCCCTTTTTTTATCCTATATAATTATATACGCTAAAAAATTATTTTTTCCCCTAAATTTTTAAAATTAAATTTCACAAAATTTTTCATCGACAACCTTACAGTCAAATCTTCCGTTTGAGACATCGATCAGCCTGGCTCTGAAGGAATCGAGAAGTCCCTCGGGAATACGGAAGGTTACGGTCACATTATCGGTGAACTCCGTGTCCTCGACTATACCTCCGTTTTCGCAGATAAGAGGTACCAATCTTCCGTAGAAATTATAATCAGCCGTGGCAGTTACTATCTTGCACAGGGACATAGTAATAATTCCGCCCGAATCGAGAGCTATCTTTGCGCCGTGGGAGTAGGCTCTTACCAGTCCTCCCGCACCGAGCATTATGCCGCCGAAATAACGGGTAACAACCACACAGCAGTCGGTAACCTCCTCCTTCAGAAGCACATCAAGGCAGGGAATTCCCGCTGTACCCTGAGGCTCACCGTCATCGCTGAAGCGGCGCACTCCGCCGTCACGAAGGACATAGGCATAGACATTATGAGTAGCATCCCAATGCTTTGATTTGATACTGCCGATGAAATCGAGAGCCTCCTGCTGAGTCTTCACGGGCTTTACATAGCCGATAAACCGTGACTTTTTAACGATAAATTCATCAGAGCTTTCAGTTTTTACTGTGCGGTATTCGGACATAGGAGTACCTCCTTATCAGTGCCTGAGGGCAGGGATTTGTGTAAAATGAAAATAAGACGATACAAAAGCTGCATCGTCTGATTTACATAAAAAATAATTATTTGCTGAGATTGAAACGCTTATTGAATCTGTCAACACGTCCGCCTGTATCAACAAGCTTCTGCTTACCTGTAAAGAAGGGGTGGCAGTTTGAACAAATATCAACACGCATATCCTTTTTTGTAGAACCTGTAGCGATCTTAGCGCCGCAAGCACATCTTACTTCTGTCTGTTCGTAGTTGGGATGAAGATCCTTTTTCATTTTGTTCACCTCTTTCGGCTCATTGCATTATTTAACGGGTAGTATTGTAACACAAGAAAAAGGAAAAATCAACATTTTTTTGAAAATAATTTATTTTATTTCGAAAAAGTTTTTTTACTCTTATTCTACTGCTATAGCCTTGCCTAAATAAAAGGAGTAAAGCACCGTTTCTTTTACGCTGTAGTCTGTACAAAGAGACAAAGCCTTTTTATAAAGCTTTACCTGTGAAGAATATTTTTCTCTGAATTCCTCCTCGGTTTTAAGCTTATCGGTCTTATAGTCCACTACCACCAGCTCACCCTTTTCCTCAAATGCACAGTCAGCGATACCCTGAATCATTACCTTTTCTTCGGAAAATTCATCGGTACCCTCATAAACCTCATTGATAGGTACTTCTACGGTAAACTTCTTTTCTCTCATAACATTACCGCTTGCAAGTATTCTCTTCGCGAGATCGCTTTCAAAGAATTTTTCTACGGCACAAGCATCTATACCCTCTGCCTGCTTATCGGTAATAATACCTCTTTCTCTGAGTCTGTCTATCTCACCTCTCACATCGCGCGAGGCGTTTTCATAATCTGCAAACTGCATAAAAGAATGAGTGGCGATACCCTTCTGCGCTCCCGTAAGACCGCCCTCAGATAAAAAGGGAGGCACAGACGAAGCGAAGTATTCTCTGTCCACAAATTCCTTATCCACCTCAGAGGCTGCTCTTTTCATCAGCACACCGGAAAGCGCCTCATATTTATATCTGAAGCTCACCTTCTCCTCTATGAGACGAAGCAGCTCCGGATCGGTTTTAGCATCTGCTTCTCTTTTCCTTCGGCTTATGGGCAGAATGTCCTCTTCCATAGAAGAAATCACTACCTTAAGAGGCGAAGGACAGTCCGAGACTATATGCTCGCGACAGCCGATAATTTCACGCAGCTCAGAGGCATCCCTGTGTCTGAGAAGCGCTGTAACTATCCATTCACCCATACCCCCTGCCGAAGAAACGAGAAAGGGTGAAATCTTATCCTTTTTCGGGTTTATATTGTCATAACACTTTTTAAGAGTGGCTTCGAGATTATTCGTGCCGTAGACCATTATCAGTCTTTCTCTGGCGCGGGTAAGAGCCACATAAAGAACACGAAGCTCTTCACTCAGTCCGTCCATACTCTTTGACAGCTTGACAGCACTGTGACACACCGTATCGTACTGATCGAAGGTGTCGATGTCTCTTCTGATTATACCGAGTCCGTGCTTGAGACTGATAAGAAGGTTTTCTCTTTCATCGGTCTTATTGAATTTGCTTCCGCAGGAGCCGAGAATACATACGGGGAACTCCAGACCCTTTGATTTATGGACAGACATTATCTTTACCGTATCGGCGCTCTGCACCTGTCCGAGGCAGGCAGTAAGATCCTTTTTATTATGCTTAAGTCTGTCGATGAAGCGCACAAAGCCCGAAAGGCCTCCCGAGCCTGTTTTTTCGTAATTATCCGCATAATCCGTCAGAAGCATAAGGTTAGATCTTTTCATTCCCGTCGGGTCTACGGCATCGAAAATGTTCAGTATCGCCGTATCCTCAAATATAACCCCGATAAGCTCTCTGACGCTTCGGCAAAGTCCTGTTCTGCGCCAATGTCTGACTCTTTCGTTAAAGGCCTTTACCTTTTCGTTTCCCTTTTCCTCCTGAAGGAGAAGGCAGGAATAAATGTCACCCTTTCTCGAATCAATACGGTACTGACTTATATCGTCGGCAGTAAAGGAAAACAAGGGGGAAAGCATTACGCTTAAAAGAGGCACATCCTGCTTGGGATTATCTGTAATCCGCAGAAGATTAAGCGCCAGAGCGATTTCGGAAGAGTCAAGAAAGGACCCCGTAGGCTCCGTAAAGGAGGGTACACCCATTTTACGGAAGGCGTCGGCATAAATATTGCTTCTGCTCTTTGCTGAGCGCAAAAGCACAGCAAAGTCTCCGAAGGTGGCTTTTCTTTCTCCCTCCTCACCCTTGACAGTAAAGCCTGAATCTATCATTTCCTTTATGAGCTTGGCTATATATCTTGCCTGGTTTTCGTCGCTGCTTTCGAGAATGAGCTCACCCGTTTTCACGAAATGAAGCTCTGCACCGAGACGGTCACCGTCCTCATAAAGGGCAGAGGGTACGAGCCGTTCCTCCTCATTGTAATCGACGGCACCGCAGCTTTTACTCATAAGTGCGTCAAAGATAAAATTGATTATATCCGTTACGCCCTTCCGTGAACGGAAATTATTACCGAGAACTATTTTCGAAGGATAATTATCCTTTTCTCTGTCATAAAGAGCATACCTCTCCTTAAGAGAGATGAATATTTCGGGCATAGCCTGTCTGAAGCCGTAGATGCTCTGCTTGACATCGCCTACACGGAAAAGATTATTCCGTGAAATGGCAGTAAAAAGCATATCCTGAGCTTCGTTGGTGTCCTGATATTCGTCGATAAGTATTTCATCGTAGGCTTCGGCTATTTCCATCGCCTTTTCTGTTCTTTCGTAGCCGTCCTCTGTTTTTCTGACTAAAAGCTTTAAGGCTCCGTGAGCTATGTCGCTGAAATCGGCAAGCTTTTTTTCTTTTTTGTTCCGCGAATAAATCTCCCCGTAAAGCTTTACTGTTCTTACAAGTGATGCTACGAGAGGTGCGAAAAATTCCATATCCTCTCTGTAATCCTTTTCCGAGGAGAAGAAATGGCCTTTAAGAGCCTTTACCCTTTTACTGCAGGCGTCACGCTTGAAAACGAGAGAATCAAAGAAGCTGTCGTCCTTAAGGCTTTTCGGTGCTCTTCCTCTTTTAGCGGGAGCGAAGTTAAGAATTTTTTCTCTCGCTCCGTCCCAGTCACCGCGGGAAAGTAAATCAAGGCAGGCAGAAAACTGCCGTCTGTCCTCACTTACCGCATCAAAGAAAACATTGCTATAGTCCCCGTTGCCTTCGCTTTCCGAAAGAATATAGTCGGCTATATCGACCGCATATCTGAGGCAGTCGGAAACATAGGAAATAATAATTTTTCCGTAGACGCTCTCACCGAATTCCTTTACATCTCTGTATTCATCACAAAGAGAATCAAGCCAGAAATCGGGAAAAGGAAAAGAACGGGAGTTTTCGTAGAGCTTTTTCACTGTTTCAGCTAAATAGCTGTCATCTCTGCCTCTGAAAAGGAGTTCGGAAAGGTTACGGAAATCCTCTCCACCCTCATCGTACATAAAGCAAAGGGCCTCGTTTACGCTGTCATTTTTTATTATTTCAAGCTCGCCCTCATCGGCATTGACCGTTTTGGGAGAGAAATCCAGAAGCTCAAAGTTTTCCTTCACCAAGGAAGCACAAAAACTGTCAATAGTGCATATTTTCGCCGAGGGAAGAAGCATCTGCTGCTTTATGAGATTAGTATCCTCCGGGTTATCTCTGAGAAGCCCTTCTACGGCGGCGGTTATTCTTTCGAGCATTTCATTAGCTGCTGCCTTAGTAAAGGTAACGATAAGAAGCCTGTCGGCAGAGGTCGGATTATCCTTGTCCGTAAGACGCTGAATTACTCTTTCTACGAGGACTGCCGTTTTACCCGAGCCTGCGGCGGCGGAGACGACTATATCCCCTCTTCGGGAATTGATGGCATCCTTCTGATTTTCTGTCCAGCTTCTGCTCATTCGGTCTCCTCCTCTCTTAAAAGCTCTACACATTCATCGTGGGGTATTTTTTTTATATATCTCTTTTCCGGATTTTCCTCGAGGCAGATTTCTCTGTAATCACACCAGTCACAAACCTCCGTATAGGATGAGCCGCAGACAGGCTTGGCGGGAATGATACCGTCCTGAATATCCTCTGCCATATTTATTATTACCTCATCCATCTTTTTACCGAGTCTTTCCAGCTGATAAAGAGAAATGAATTTGCCTTTGATTTTACCGCTTCTCTTATCGGCGGTTACGGGAATAAAGAGTCCCTTGCCCTCGGTGTCCATGTGGCTGACCATATCGTATTCGTCTACTATCATACCGTTCATTTTACCTGCACGGTAGCGGTTTTCCTTAAGAAGCTCCTCTCCGTCACCTCTCGACTCCACATTGACCGCACTCATTTTGGCAGGGAAATAGAGTATACCTGCAGGAATAATATCCTTGTATTCTCCCTCACCCTTTCTCCATATAGAGATAAGATAAAGCAGCATCTGCATATTGAGTCCCTCTAAAACATCGGAAAGCTCAAAGGTTTTTCCGCCTGTTTTATAGTCTACGACCCGTATAAAGCGCTTGCCGTCCATATCCATTTTATCCACACGGTCGATAATACCCCTTATCTGCACCGTACCCCTTTTAAGCCCGAGGGTAAAGGGCTTCACATCGCCGTCACGCCTTATGGAAAGCTCGAAATCGCAGGGCTCGAAATCACTGGACATAAACTCGCCCCTGAGCCTGTCCATAATATCGGAAAGGACCTTAAGAAGACGGGAATAAATATAATTGAAGCGTGAATCCTTTGTGTCGCTTCCACCCATCTTATCCTTCATATATTCCTCAAGACAGAAGCGAAGCTCCTGCTTCATCTGCTCATCGGAGAGAGCCAGGAAATCCTTCCCCTTGTATTTTTTCAGTATCAGCTCCAAAACGTGATGGACCACCGTACCACTCTGTGAAGCGTCAAGTGCAGCCTTGACACGGGGAGAAGCACCGATACCGTAACGGCAGTAATACATAAAGGGACATTTGCTGTAGGTCTCCATCTGCGAAGCGGAAAAATACAGATCCTTGCCGAAAAGTGAGAGTGCAGTTTCCTTGTTTTCTATTTCGTAGGGCTCCCTATAAACAGCTCTGCTCATAGAGTCAAGCACTCCGCCGTAATCCTTTTTATCAGCGAAAAAAGAATAAAGAGTGTTACTCTCAGTGCTGTTTTCGCGATATTTTTCCGCCATAAGCCTGAAGGCGGATTTTTCACTTTCGATAAGCTCGGAAAGCTCTTCGCTTCCCGTAGTTATATATTTAAGTCCCGGCATCATTTTTTCACAAAGAGTAATGCCCTCGCTCTTTGTTCTTTTTTCGTCGCCCTGTCCCGAAACACAATAAGAAAGATAAAGTCTGTCCGAGGGGGAAGAAAGTGCATTGTAAAGAATAAAGCGCTCCTTAAGGCTCTTTTCCTTTACTCCGTCACCAAGGTCAAGACCTGTGCTTTCCAGCCTACTCTTTTCGAAGGCTGAAAAAAGGCCGCTTTCACTCTGAGTTTTCGGGAAAAGACCGCTGTTAAGTCCCACCACAAAAACAACTCTTGCTTTTTTCGTGAGCATTCTTTCGGCACCGACCACACTTACCTCGTCGAAGCCGTCGGGAAGCTTACCGAGTGATTTTTCTCTAATAACCAGCTCAAAAAGCTCACTGAGTCTTTTCGGACTTACCTTTTTTTCACCCAAAGCACCCGCCATATCGTCGAGAGCCTCCATAAGTATATCCCATACCTGCTCCTGCTCGAGAGCAAGGTCTGTGTCACCCTCTTTTTCCAGAGTAAGGGCATAATGCTTAAGGCCTTCGTCGATTTTATTTTCGCGAAGGAAATAATAAAGAGCGCTTATGGCCTCGACGGCACTTCCGTCTTTTATTTTTTCACTCAGAGAAAGAATGGGGAGAACCGTTTTTTCTCTCAGGGCATTGAGCCTGTCCAGCTCTGCCTGTCTTTTTTCGTTAAGGCTTTCACCGAAGCCGTCAGGATTATACCTCCACTCGCTCAGCCACTTTTTACCGCTGATATCCCACATAAAGCAGTAGTTTTCCATCAGCGCACTCTCCTCGTCGCTGATGCCTGCGAGATAGGTTTTAAGGTAGCGGAAAACATAATCGCTGTCAAAGCCCTCTGCGCAAATTTTCAGAAGGCTTCTTACGAGAATTATAAGGGGCTGATGGATAATCTCCTGTCGCTTATCCTCGAAAAAGGGTATTCCGTAGATGTGAAAAGCGGAGCGAAGCTGTCTTTCATAGCCTTCATCGTCTCTGTAAACAACGGCTATGTCTCTGCAGCGGTATTCACCTGTACGGATGAGTGCTTTGATTTTTCTCGCTACAGCGTCACATTCCTCATAGAAATCTCCTGCCGTGATAACCGTTATGTTTTCGCTTTCTCCCTCATAAATAACGAAATCAGGCTTATATAAGTTCTTTTCTATATGAGCTATATCATCTCTGAAATATTGGCTCTCACCCTTACAGATAACAGGCTCTGCCACCTGTATATTATACTCTCCCGCCAGCTTCATAAGCTTACGTGCAGTACGCTGAATGTAAGGGAAGGGACCTGTGCCTGCGGTAATGTCGATTTTATCCAAACAAAGAGTAACGAATACATCCTCTGCCTGCCTCATCATAAGAGAGATAAGCTTTAATTCGTCATAGGTAAAAGCCGGAAAGCCGTCGATAACCACGGTCTTGCCCGCAAAGAAGCTTTCACAGCAGAGTATCTCATAAACCCCCGACAGCAAATCGCCGTCATCAAAGGCACTCTGTGCCACCACAGCCTCATAGGTGCGGTAAATAAGAGCTGACTCCTCTGTCTTTTCGCGGAGAAGTCTGTCAGTAATGCTTTCTGCGCTTTTCAGCAGCTCATCGGCATTTATACCCTCATTTTTCATTTCATCCACAAAGGACAGTAGCTTTTCACAGAGAGCTATATCGTTTTTATGCCTAGAAAATACGCGAAGGCGGTCACTTATGCTCTCTACGGCAAGAGACATATAAATCAGTCTCGCCGCGCCCGAAGCGACAGGCTTTTTAATTCCCCCGTAAAGTGAAAGAGCGATATGAGAAAGACGGGTAAAGGAAAGCACCTCTACCTCAGAAGCCGCCTTCGGTCCCAAAAGAGAAAGTATACCTCTATCGCTTTCGAAGGTATACTGACGGGGTACGATCAGCATAGTCGCCTTCCCATCTTTAACCCTTTCACCGAGTATTTTATGAGCAGCCGAGGTCTTGCCGCTGTTTTTTCTGCCGATAATGAAATTAAGCATAATAAATTCTCCGTAATTTTGATAGCTACATTATACATTAACCGATTTTATTTTGCAAGACAGGAAAAGGGGTGAGGGAAGATATTTGGACTGTGAAATACATATAAGGACCGAGGAATGAGAGCCAAGGGTTAAGTGCCAAGGACCGCGAAACAAGATTTTCACTTCTCCGATACATCTGCAATAAAAAAACCTCTCCATTAATTGAAGAGGCATTTTTCTATTTAATTTCCTTGGCCCTTATTCCTTGTCCCTCGGCCCTTCTATGCAAAATATCGAATCAGATACAGGACCAGCATATGCGCAGGGTAAAAGGCATAAAAGCCGTACTGCAAAACCCTGTTTTTTCCGAATCTTTTACTTCCGTAAAGCCAAATGGGAACAAGTGAAAGAACGGCAAAGCCCTGAGTAGGAATTTCGAGTGCTTTACCGAAAAGCTCAAAAGGTATGACCTGACCTTCGAAAAAGACGATATTGATAAGCACCATACCGATAAGCTGACAAAGCCATGCAAAGGGAAAATCCCGAAAAAGATAAAACATAACCACCGTCATTACACCCAAAAATCCGTAATCCACGAAGCCGATAACAGATGCTGCAGTAATAAGCAAGAGCCACAGAAAGGAAAGAGCAATATTTTTTGCACTTCTGTCCTTTTTCAGCCTGTCAATAACAATAATGGCCAAAAGACCAAGCAGCAGAGTAAACATTACATTCTGATGATAGGGGTTAAAGATACGGCTGGAGTAAAAAAGATTAAATGGTATCTCTGAAATAATACCGAAACTCAAAAGCCTTAAGGCATATTTTTTCACATCAGAGGTACGGCAGAAGCCTTCTGCGATAAAAAAAGCGAAAATCGGAAAAGCAAGTCTGCCTATATAGGTCAGCCAGTCACCGAAAGACATATATGTAGCCCAGATATGGTCACAAAGCATCAGAACCACAGCAATAAGCTGAAGCATTTCTTTTCTCAGTCCTCCGAATGGAAGCTTTACAAAAGGACTGTTACAGGGTAAAGGTTTTCCGTTCATTTTTTCACCGCCTTTTTTCTTTACAGATTTATTTTAGCATAATGAATAAATTTGTCAATAGCTGCTCCGAAACTCTTTCCGTATCGCTCGTCCCCTCAATAAATTATATATATTATATTGAATTTTTATCAATTATATAGTATAATGAAATGTATTATTTTCAGGAGATGAGCTTATGAAAACCTACCGTATACATCTTATCAGACACGCTCTCACTAAGGACAACCTTGACGGCATTTATGCAGGCAGAACCGACTCTCCTCTTTGCGAAGAGGGTATCGTCCAGTTAAGGGATGCCAAGGATAAATATATCTATCCCGAAGTTGATTTCGTTTTTTCTTCACCCTTGAAACGCTGTACGGAAACCGCCGAAATTCTCTATCCCCATCTCAAGCCTATCGTTATGGACGGCCTTACGGAATATAACTTCGGTGAATTCGAGGGACAGACTGCCGAGGTGCTTCACGAAAAGCAGCCTCTCTTTGACAGATGGATAAGAGGTGAAGAGGGCATAAAGCCTCCCTTCGGCGAAAGCAATGCAGATTTCGCTAACAGAGTATGCTCTACCTTCGAAAAGATGGTAGACGGCATTATAAAGTCTGGTACCGACTCCGTAGCTATCGTAACTCACGGCGGCGTTATCTCCACTATTCTTTCTAATTTCGGTATCCCCGAGGCAAGCGTAAGCCAATGGCTCACCCCCTCCTGCTGCGGATATACTCTCCTTGTTTCACATTTCTTATGGATGAGTGGTAAAAAGGTCGAGGTTATTAAGGAAATCCCCGAGAATCCCGACTCAGGCAAGGACGGAAACTACTATGACGGTTGGGATTACTATCCCGATGATGACGATTTCGACATAAGCGAATACCTGAACGACTTTAACAAATGACAGGAAGAGGAAATATGAATATTCTCGTTTTAGGGGATGTGGTCAGCGGCATCGGCTGTGACTTCATAAGAAAAAAGCTCCCCGCCTTCAAAAAGCTTAAAAACATAGACCTGTGTATCGCAAACGGTGAAAACTCTGCTACGGGCAACGGTATTACCCCCGACTCTGCGGAGCATCTTTTCGTAAGCGGTGTAGACCTTATCACCACGGGCAACCATGTTTTCAGAAGAAAAGAAATCTATGATTATTTAGACGAAAACGAATTTATCCTGAGACCCTATAACCTTTCTCCTTCTGCACCCGGCAGGGGTGTGGCTGTGATTGACACGGGAAGATACTCCGTAGCTGTGATTAACCTTATGGGTAATATGTTCAGCGACAGCTGTGATAACAGCTTCCGTGCCGCAGACAAGGCTGTAAAGGAAGCGAAGGAAAAAACCAATATCATCCTCGTTGACCTTCACGCTGAAGCCACTAGCGAAAAGAAAGCTATGGGATTTTATCTTGACGGCAGAGTATCGGCCCTTTTCGGTACCCACACCCATGTGCTTACTGCCGATGAAAGAGTTCTCCCCGGCGGTACGGGCTATATTACCGACATCGGTATGTGCGGTGTAAAGGAAAGCGTTTTAGGAGTGGACAAGGATATAGTTATCTCCAAATTTCTCACCGGCATGCCCGTACGCTTCGACGCTGCCCACGGTGACTGTATGATTAACGGCTGTATTTTTACCGTAGACGAAAAAACAGGCAGATGCCTTTCGGCAGAAAGAGTATGCTTTGAGTAAGAGGTGAAGACATTGAAAAAAACTATCAGTATTTTTATCTGCATTTTAATAGCCTTCTGCATCTTCTCCGCCTGTAAAAAAAATGAGAACGAGCCTGTACAGGAAACTACTGCCGAAGCAGAAACCACAGCTTTACCCGCAGCAGAAAAAAGCATAACTCTCGGCTATTTCGAGAGCAAGGGCTTCAATCCCTACAAAACAGACAGTCCTCTTAACAGAAATCTGCTTACCCTCATTTATGACAGTCTTTTCATCGTCGAGGACGGCTATACCGTATCGCCTCTTATCGCCGAAAGCTTTACTAACGACGGTAACCTGCTTACCGTCACCATAAAGGACGAGCTGTATTTTTCCGACGGAAGCCTCGTAGACCCGTCAGATGTGGTTTACTCCTTCAATATGGCAAAGGACAATTCATTTTACGGAAAAAGACTCTCAAATGTAAAATCTGCCACCGCATCGGATACTTCCGTTCTTTTCACTCTCGGTAAGGAGGATATTTTTGCCGAGGGCTGTCTTACCTTTCCCATAATAAGAGCTGGTGACGGCGGAGAAAAAACTCCCGTGGGAAGCGGAAGATATATCCTTAAGAAAAAAGACGGTGCCTATTTCCTGAAGGCCAACGAAACCACTACGAGAAAAGAGGAAATGTCTACCGACAGAATAAGCCTCGTTCCCGTAAGCGCCGACGAGGGTGAGCTTTATCTTCTCCAAACAGGCGACCTTTCCTATTTCTTTGACGATTTAAGCGACGGAGAATACACAAAAATAGGCGCAAATATGGTTAAAATGCCTCTTAATAATCTGGTCTTTCTATCCTTTAACAGCGAAGGCGCCTTCGCCGATGAAAGTCTTAAGGAGGCTGTTAATCTCGCTATCGACAGGACGGGGCTTTGCGATAAAATTTACGAGGGTATGTACCGTAAAACCAAAAGCGTTTTCAATCCGGACTGGTATGCCGCCTCTTCCGTTTCCGTCAGCGAAAACCCCTACAGCCTAAAGGACGCTGAAAGCATTCTCGAAAAAAACGGTTACATTTATGCTTATTCATATAACGCCTACCGTTCAAAGAATTTCGAATTCTTAAAGCTCAGGCTTCTCGTATGCAGTGACACCGAGGCTAAGGCTTCTCTTGCCAAGGAGATTAAAAAAGCTCTGGAAGGCATCGGAATCGGTGTAGAGCTTTACGAAAAGGAATACAGCGAATACATCAGCAGTCTAAAAAGCGGAGATTTCGACCTTTATATAGGCGAAATCAAGCTTTCTCCGAATATGTCTCTTTCGCCCTTCTTCTCATCGGGCGGAAGCGCAAGCTACGGAATAGATACTAAAAGTGTAGCAGCCAAGGCTTATTTCGATTTTACTGAGGGCGCTATAGATATTTCTACCTTTGTCCAGGTCTTTGACAGCGCTCTGCCCTTTATACCTCTGTGCTACCGCGACGGCATGGCTTACTACTCCCGTGAGCTTTCCTACGAAGGAAATGTAAACGAATACGAGCCCTTTAAGAATGTGTACAGCTGGGAAGCGTAAAATGAATGCAAAGTGCAAAATGCAAAATAAAGGGTCACTTCGTTCCGGATTATAGCCGTGTAAGATTACAATACAAATTTATCTTTACACCGCCAAACTGCTTTTTACAATAAAAAAGATTAAAATTTACTCTTTACCTTTTACTACGCACTTTTCTCTGCGGAGATAACTCTAAAATATTATACCGTGATAAATCCGCGACCGACATTTTGAATTTTGCATTTTGAATTTTGCATTTACTGTGGCGACCACAATTTTGCATTTTGCATTCTGCATTTAAAAGAAGGGAGGATAAAAATGATACCTGTTCAGTTTATCAAGGGAGTAGGCGAAAAAAGAGCTGCCCTTTTAAAAAAGCTCGGTATAGAAACACTTTACGACTTAGTGCATTTTTATCCCCGTTCCTACATCGACTTTACCTCCCTTACTCCTATCTGTAAGCTCCTTCCCGACAGCATCGGCTGTTTTTCCGCCGTGGTGGGCTATGACCCCGTAGAGCATCAGATAAGAAAAGGTATGACCGTTTACAAAACTCTCGTAACCGACGGCGAGGCGGGAGTGCATATAACTATATTCAATAACCGCTTTCTCGCCGAAAAAATGAAGCAGGGCGAGGAATATGTTTTCTACGGTAAGGTTACCGTAAGCCGCGGCTCCCTCGAAATGACCAACCCTATCGTAGAGCCCTTCACCGAGGGTATGACTATGATGCCCGTCTATCCTCTTACGGCAGGCCTTACATCAAACATTTTAACCAGGATTATAAATAACGCTCTTCCTGTCTATATGGAGAAAAAGGAAAGAGATTATCTGCCCGACAGCGTAAGGAAAGAGCATTCTCTTTGCCACGAAAGCTTCGCACTGAAAAACATTCACTTTCCGAAAAGCAGAGCTGAATATGAAATAGCACGGAAAAGGCTTATTTTCGAGGAGCTGTTTATCCTCCAGGCAGGAATGAAAATGCTGCGCAAAAGAAACCGCAAGCAGACCTCGGGCATAATAGAAAAGGATTACAGTAAGGAATTCATAGCCACTCTCCCCTTTACTCTTACCTCTGCACAGCAAAGAGTAATCGATGAGGCGGTAAAAGATATGCAGAAAAGCGTACCTATGAACCGACTCGTTCAGGGAGATGTAGGCTCAGGCAAAACCGTAATCGCCTGCTGTCTTACCTATGTCGCGGCTAAAAACGGTCTGCAGAGTGCTTTTATGGCACCTACGGAAATTTTGGCAAGACAGCACTTTGAGACCGTAAAAAAGCTCACGGAAAGCACGGGAATAACCGTCGACCTTTTAGTCGGCTCCCTTACTCCGAAAAAGAAAAAAGAAGTAAAGGAAAGACTCGCCGAGGGTAAAACCGACATTATTGTCGGCACTCATGCCCTCATTACCGAGGATACTCTTTTCAGCCGTCTCGGTCTCATCGTCACTGATGAGCAGCACCGCTTCGGTGTAAATCAGAGAGGCTCACTGTCCCGTAAGGGAAGCAGTCCCCATACTCTCGTTATGAGTGCCACACCCATTCCGCGTACCCTTTCACTTATCATTTACGGAGACCTTGATTTATCCGTTATCGATGAATTACCTAAGGGCAGGCAGAAAATTTCCACCTATGCCGTGGATACCTCCTACCGTCAGCGCCTTTACTCCTTCATAAAAAAGCATCTGGATATGGGTCTTCAGGCTTACATTGTCTGTCCCGCTGTCGAGGAGGGTGACAGTGACCTTGCCGCCGCCACGGAATATACCGAAAGGCTTAAAAACGAGGTTTTCCGCGACTACAGCGTAGGCCTTCTCCACGGAAAAATGAAAGCCAAGGAAAAGGAAAAGGTAATGGAAAGCTTCTCAAGGGGCGAAACAGGACTTTTAGTCGCCACTACCGTAATAGAGGTAGGTGTCGATGTGCCTAATTCTGTGATAATGGTTATCGAAAATGCCGAGCGCTTCGGTCTGTCACAGCTTCATCAGCTTCGCGGACGGGTAGGCAGAGGCACGGAAAAATCCTACTGTGTTCTCGTAAGCGATGCGGAAACACAAGCAGCTAAAGCAAGACTCGAAATAATGTGTAAAACCTCCGACGGCTTCCGTATAGCCGACAAGGATCTCGAGCTTCGCGGACCCGGTGACTTTTTCGGCTCGAGACAGCACGGTCTACCCGATTTAAAAATAGCCGATCTTACGGAAAATATGGACATCGTAAGAGAAAGCAGGCAGGCCTGCGAAAATCTTTTCAGAGACGATCCCGACCTGAAAAAAGAAGAAAACCTAGGTGTAAGACAGGGCATAGCACGGCTCTTCACCTCACAGAAATATATTACCTTTAACTGAAACAGAAAGGAAAATACGATTATGAAAAAAATAGCCAGCTTTACAATCGACCATACTATCTTACCTAAGGGTATGTATCTTTCCAGAAGGGATATGAATACCGTAACCTATGACATCCGCTGTCGCCGTCCCAATGTGGAGGAGGTTATGGAAAACGGCTCAATTCATACTATTGAGCATCTTTTCGCCACCTTTGTCAGAAACAGCGAGTTCTCCGATAAAATCATCTATTTCGGACCTATGGGATGCCGTACAGGCTTTTATTTCATCACAGCCGACACCCTTTCCGAGGCTGATGCCATAAGCCTTACCGCAGCTGCTCTCTCCTTCTGTGCCCAATTCGAGGGCGAGGTACCCGGTGTCTCAGCTGAGGAATGCGGAAACTACCGTGACCATAATCTTCCCTTGGCAAAAAAGGAAGCTGCCGAAATGGTAAAGGTGCTCGAGGTCTGGACAAAGGAAAAACTTGCTTATCCCACTAAATAAACGAAGTCTTGAAATAAAAACGGCTTTATGGTAGAATGAATAAATGTTATGAAAGATAAAGCCTTTCACTGAGTCCCCCTCTCCTTAAAGGAGACTTAACGGACACTGCGAAAGGTTCTTCTGACCTATAGGAAAGTGAGGTGAAACCGTGGAAAGCAATAAGGAACGCTTCAAAAAAGAGCTTTCGGATACCGTATCCTTTAATCTTAACGACGCATACTTTCTCGATGACGATGTCCCCTATTCACCCTTCAGCGGTGAGGAGGCAGCAGAGATTATCCTTCCCGTGGAGGAAGAATCACCTGCAGCTATTATAAGCCAGACCGAAAGCCCCGAAAAAAGTCCGCTTACGAAAAAAAGCCTACCCGAAAAAAGGGTAAAGCTCTCCGATTTTGATATTACATCCGTTATTTATACGGCGGGAGATAAAATCGAATATGTGGGCGAGGAAACAATAAAGCTTTTCAAATATATTATCTCTAAGGTTTCACCCCTGTTCGTTATACCCTGGCTTCTTATAAGCAATCTTGCCTCAGCCTTATGGAAAAAAACGAGACAGCTTCCTGAAAAAATCAATCTGAGCTTTAATGACGATATAAAGAGAATAGCTCTCGAAATAAAGGCAATCTCAAACGCCGCCAGGGCGGTAAAGAAAAAGAAAAGGCTCGTCTTTGTGAAGGCTATGGCAAAGTATTTCCTTATGTCCTTCAGAAGACATAATCATTTCTGGAAAACCCTCTTTAATATCGCTCTTCCCCTGGGAACCTGCTTTATTATTCTGCTTACGGGCAAGGCTCTGTCCAAGGACAGCACCTTCGCTCTGGAGGTTATTTATAACGGCAGCTCCTTAGGATATATCGAAAATACGGATACCTTCGAAAAGGGCAGAAGCCAGGCTCTTGCTCTTCTCTCCTCTTCGCAGGAAAGCGACACCGTAAAGCTGAATACACAGCCTCAGTATAAATTCAGCAGAGTAAAAATTAACGAGCTTAGTAATGCTCAGATGATAAGTGAAGGTATTATCTCAAAAAGCGGCGAAAGCTATGTCCGCGCCTGCGGTGTTTACATCAACGGCGAATTCATCTGCGCCGTTAAAAATGAATCCGACGCTGTAGCAGTTTTCTCTAAAATTCTCGCTCCCTACGAGGCCAAGGCCGAGGAAGGCACTATGGTAAGCTTCGTAGAAGAGATAGAATATATCCAGGGCTACTATAAAGAAAACAGCGACCTTATCTGGGACACTACAAAGCTCCAGGATATGCTCTCCGGGCCGAAGTCCGAGGCAAAATACCATCGTGTAAGGAAGGGTGACACTCAGGCATCAGTAGCCAAGCAGTACGGTCTTACCCGTAAACAGCTCCGCGCCCTTAACCCCGGCAAGGATTTCTCTGACTTTTCCTCCATAAAAAGGCTTCTCGTAGCCGAAGAGGAAAGCTATGTCAGAGTCAAGGTTATGAAAACACGCACACGAAAGGTCTCCATCCCCTACGAAACTATCGAAAAGCAAAGCTCCTCTCTGGCTAAGGGTACTAAGAAAACCTCACAGAACGGTGCTTACGGACAGAAGGTTATCACTGAGCTTGTCACCTATATCAACGGTGAAATCTCCTACACCTCCTTCCTTTCGGAAAAGGTGACGAAGAATCCCGTTAACAAGATAGTTCTTATCGGTACCAAAACCTATTCCTCCCCCGTCTACGGCGGTGCGGTAACCTCACGGGGCTTCACCTGGCCTACCCGCGGTGCTTACAGTATTTCCTCACGCTACGGCTACAGAAATCCCGGCATTTCCGGCTGGGGCTTCCACGGAGGTATAGACATTATCCGTTACGGCGGCTCCTCGGGCATTCCCGTAGTAGCTTCTGCCTCAGGTACGGTAGTAACAGCCTACAGCGGCTGGTCAGGCTACGGACACACGGTAGTCATCAACCACGGAAACGGCTTCACCACCCGTTATGCACACATGCAGCCCGGCTCAATCTGTGTAAGAGCAGGACAGTATGTATATCAAGGTCAGCAGATAGGACGTATAGGCTCTACAGGTAACTCCACCGGTCCTCACCTTCATTTCGAGGTGCTCGTTTACGGCCGAAAGGTTAATCCGCTGAACTACGTCAGATAAATGCAAAGTGCAAAATGCAAAATGCAAAGTGGCGTGGAAGACTTCAGAAGAATGAAGCTACAGTCCGCCGAATAAACAGAATATAACAAATCCCACAGAGACGGTTTAAGCTCTGTGGGATTAATTTTAATAGCAGATACTGCAAGGCTTTCTTCCGAAGCTTTCCGCGGTCTCTGTATCTGTTTCGAAGGCCGTTCTTCCAGCACAGTAAATATCGCTGTGATACTTTTTGCCCGAAGGAGTGGCATATACTATTTCGCTTATTTCTTTTTGAGGCTTTTCCATCTGATAAAGAAGCTCACCGTCACTGTTGATAACGAAAGCTTCTGAGCCTGTTTCGGAAAGGTTTATTTTTTTGCCGTTAGATACGAAAAAAAGATCATCCTTGTAATGAAGCTCGGCATCTCCAACCTTATATGTTTTTTCTTCAAAATTCACTTCCGTTACAGTAATATCCTCTGCTGTTTCGCAGTATACCACTATGTTATGGTCGCCGAATTCAAATCGTATGACAGACGGAATCGGTCTGAGGTTTTCATAAAGATAATAAGACAGAAGTAAATTGCAGACAACTGACAGAACAAAAAAAAGTCTAAAAAACACTTTCATTGCTTTTTTCATACTATACTTCCTCCACCTTGGTAAAAATAAAAAGTGCGCCATTAAGACGCACCGAAAAATGCATCTCATTTGTTGTCACACAAATCCTACTAATCCAACAAAGAATAGCAAAGCAAGAGATACACTTTTACCAAAGTGTTTCTCTTTGTTGGATCAAATATTCAGATTTGTGTGACGAGAATAATTTACCACATTATACAGAAAAAATCAATATTTGAATAAAATAAAATATCTGTATCTTCTAAGAAACAAAAGGACACGGCAAAAAATGAAAAGCCGTGTCCTTTGTATTTGTTTTTGTATTTGTATTTTATTTTTTTATTTTGATTTTAATTTAAAGTTATCCTTTTACTTTTTACCTTCATTATCCTTTTATTTGTTACAAAACGATGCAAAAGGATGCAATTGCATAAAAACAACAGACCGTCGAGAACACCCTCCCCTGAAAGCGGAAGGTATACGAAAGGATAAAGAAAGGTGTATTCTGCATTTATTTACTCTCCGCGGCCCTTTTCAGCTGCAATCTTCACCTTTTCTTCCTTAGGCTTAATATCGCCTGCCTTGGTAAGTGCTATCTTGGTCATAAGAGGACCGAAGAGCTCATAAATAAGCACACCGAAGAGAACGATGTTTCTTATTACCACACCTACTTCACCGAGCTCCAGAGCGCTTACGGACATGCCGAGAGCTACGCCTGCCTGAGGAAGAAGAGTAATTCCCAAATACTTTTTGATATTCGGCTCACATCCGGCGATGTTTGCACCGATTCTTGCACCGAACCATTTACCGAAGGAGCGTGTAATAATATAAACTATACCGATACCTACTACGGAAAGCTCAGAGAACACAGAGAACTCAAGCTCCGCACCGCTTAAAACGAAAAAGAGAATAAAGAGAGGAGCTGTCCAGCGGTCTGTCTTTTCCATAAGGTTAGCAGAGAAATCGCAGACATTACAGAAAACTGTACCGAGCATCATACATACGAGAAGAGGACTGAAGCCGAGCTCCACAGGTCCGAGATGGAACTTAAGCTTTGACAGAGCTACGGCAAGGAAGATAGCAGTTACTACTATTGCCTGCCTCTTTGAACGGGAGAAGAAATACTTCTCTGCCCAGGCGAGAAGATAGCCTAAAATCGCACCTAAAATGAGTGAGCCTATAATCTCGACGATAGGGTCAACAAGCACGGAATATATGTTTGACTCTCCGCTGACGAGTGTTTTGGCATAGCCGAAGGATACGGCGAAAATTATCAGACCTACCGCATCATCGAGAGCAACGATAGGAAGAAGAAGATTAGTCAGCTTACCCTTTGCCTTGTACTGACGGACAACCATAAGCGTAGCTGCAGGAGCTGTAGCAGAGGCAATAGCACCGAGAATGATAGCCGTGGGAAGAGGGAACTTTTCTTCTCCTAAAATGAAGTGAAGACCGATAAGGGCCGCATCTACGACTACCGTAGTAAGCACTGCCTGTAAAATACCTATAATGGTAGCAGCCTTACCTGTCTTTTTCAGCTGCTCGAGACGGAATTCGTCACCGATTGCGAAGGCGATAAAGCCCAGAGCCACATCGTTGATTATGCTCATAGCACCTACCTGTTCGGTAGATACGAAGCCGAAGCCGTCGATACCGAGTCTGCCGAGGCAGTAGGGACCGATAAGTATACCTGCTATAAGATATCCCGTAACTGCGGGAAGCTTAAGAGGCTTTACCACTCTCGACATAAAAAGTCCTGCACTGAGAGCTATTGAAATCGATAAAAGAGTTTCCATTTTTAATTCCTTCTTTTTTTAAAATCCAAGAATTTATTATAGTTTTGCATAAAGACAAAGTCAATGATTATATTGACGAAAATAATAATCTTTTTTCTATCTAATTTATGTATTATTTTATTAAATAAAGGAAGAAAGAGGGTGTTGATTTTCTATGGGATTTATAGTATAATAAGTATAACCTGACATAAAGACGGTTTTTACCCTCTGAGGATAAGGCAACAGGAAAATGCAGAATGCAGAATGCAAAATGCAAAATAAGAGGTTTTCCGATTATATGCATATCGCATTCCGAAAAAAAGAAAGTAATAATCTTTTCTGACAGAGCTATACACCGATGCGGTAAATTTTTGACCGCAATTCTGCATTTTGAATTTTGCATTTTGCATTATATACAGTTGCCATACTCTTTAAAAGGGTGTGGCATTTTCATTTGTTAAGGAGGCATTTATGGAAACAAGAGTAGCGGTAATGAGTATTATCGTAGAAAAAAGCGAGACAGTCGAAAAGCTCAATTCACTTCTGCACCGTTACGGTGAATACATCATCGGCAGAATGGGTATTCCCTACAGACAAAAAAATATTAATATTATAAGCATTGCCATCGACGCGCCGCAGAACACTATTTCATCCCTTTCGGGACAGATAGGAAGACTGGACGGCATCAGCGTCAAAACAGCTTATTCGGGCGTGATTTCAGATGAATAAGAGAAGAGATTATCTTATCGGAAAGCTCATCGCAAGCCACTCTCTCGGAGAAGGCGAATACAAAGAGCTGATAGAACTCCGTGACGACGAAGCCGCCCTCATCCTTCAAAAGGAGGCGGTCAGACTGCGTAAAGAAATTTACGGTGACAAGGTCTTTATCAGAGGTCTCATCGAAATCAGCAATATCTGTAAAAACGACTGTCTTTACTGCGGTATACGGAAAAGCAATAAAAGCTGTGACCGATACCGCCTTACGAAGGAGGAAATTCTCTCCTGCTGTAAGGACGGATATGCCCTGGGCTTTCGCACCTTCGTTATGCAGGGCGGTGAAGACGGTGCCTTTACCGATGATTTTCTGTGCGAAACGGTAAGTGAAATAAAAAGCCTTTATCCCGACTGTGCAGTTACTCTCTCGTTAGGAGAAAGAAGCCGTGAGTCATATAAAAGGCTTTATGAGGCAGGTGCCGACCGCTACCTTCTCCGTCACGAAACGGCAGATGAGGAGCATTACTCCCGTCTTCACCCGAAAAATCTTACTCTTAAAAGCCGTATGGAATGTCTTCACACTCTTAAAGAAATCGGCTTTCAGACAGGCTGCGGCTTTATGGTAGGCTCTCCGTATCAGACTGCGGAATGTCTGGCAAAGGATCTGAAATTCATCGAAGAATTCAGACCCGATATGGTGGGAATAGGACCCTTTATCCCTCATAAGGACACCCCCTTCAGGGATTATCCGCCCGGAAGTGCAAAGCTAACCTGCTATCTTCTCTCAATAATAAGAATCATACATCCGTCTGTACTTCTCCCCTCAACCACAGCCCTCGGCACACTTGAGGAGGGAGGAAGAGAAAAAGGTATTCTTCACGGTGCCAATGTCATTATGCCAAATCTCTCCCCTACTGCCGTGAGAAATAAATATATGCTTTATAACAACAAGCTTTCCACAGGCGCCGAATCGGCACAGAAGCTCGATGAATTAAAAAAGAAAATCAGCGGCATCTGCTACAGAATAACCTGTGAGCGCGGCGATGCGGCAAAAAATATCACATAATCAGAAGCGAAACGAAAGGATGAAATAATATGGCAAACTACAACCCTAAATCACTCAAAGCAGAAGAATTCATCAATGACGGAGAAATCCGTGCCACTCTCGAATATGCAGAGGCAAATAAAAACAACCGTGAGCTTATTCTCAGCATCATCGAAAAAGCTCGTCCCCGTAAGACAGAGACAGGTACCGTCTGCTCAGGACTTTCTCACCGTGAGGCAAGCGTGCTTTTAGCCTGCGAGGACGAGGAGCTTATAGAAAAAATCTACGAGGTAGCTGAGGAAATCAAGCTCGCCTTTTACGGAAACAGAATCGTTATTTTCGCTCCTCTCTATCTCTCCAACTACTGCGTAAACGGCTGTGTTTACTGCCCCTATCACATCAAAAACAAAAACATAGCCCGTAAAAAGCTCACTCAGGAGGAGGTTAAAGCTGAGGTTATCGCTCTTCAGGATATGGGTCATAAGCGTCTTGCCATCGAAGCAGGTGAGGACCCCGTAAATAACCCCATCGAATACATTCTCGAATGTATCAAAACTATCTACAGCGTTCACCATAAAAACGGTGACATCCGCCGTGTAAACGTAAATATCGCTGCCACCACCGTAGAAAACTACCGCAAGCTGAAGGAAGCAGGCATCGGCACCTATATTCTCTTCCAGGAAACTTACCATAAGGAAAGCTACGAAAAGCTTCATCCCACAGGACCCAAGCATAATTATGACTATCACACAGAAGCTATGGACAGAGCTATGGAGGGCGGCATCGACGATGTAGGTCTCGGTGTTCTCTTCGGTCTTGAAATGTATAAATACGAATTTGCAGGTCTCATTATGCACGCTGAGCATCTCGAGGCTGTACACGGCGTAGGCCCTCATACCATCAGCGTTCCCCGTATCAAAAAGGCTGACGACATCGACCCCTCAGCCTTCGATAACTCTATTTCCGACGAAATCTTCGCTAAAATTACTGCCTGCATCCGTCTCGCAGTTCCCTATACAGGTATGATTATCTCTACGAGAGAAACTGAGGAAACAAGAACAAAGCTTCTCCGCCTGGGCATTTCTCAGGTAAGCGGCGGCTCGAGGACCTCTGTCGGCGGCTACACTCAGCAGGAAAGACCTCACGATACAGAGCAGTTTGATGTTTCTGACCAAAGAACGCTCGACGAGGCAGTTGCCTGGCTTATGGAAAACGGCCACATCCCCTCCTTCTGTACAGCCTGCTACCGTGAAGGCAGAACCGGAGACCGCTTTATGTCTCTTTGCAAAAACGGTCAGATTATCAACTGCTGCCATCCCAATGCACTTATGACTCTTACGGAATATCTTGTGGACTACGCAAGTGACAGAACAAAGGAAATCGGCTTTAAAATGATTGACGAGGAAATCGAAAGAGTCACCAAGGATAAGGTTAAATCTATCGCAAAGCAGAACATCGAGGACATCAAAAATTCAAACAGAAGAGATTTCAGATTTTAAACCTCTCCGACTGCTTCGCAGCCACCTCTCCTTTCAGGAATTAACCTCTCCGTCTGCTTCGCAGCCACCTCTCCTTTCAGGAATTAACCTCTCCGTCTGCTTCGCAGCCACCTCTCCTTTCAGGAGAGGCAGTTTTCCACACTCAAAAACATAAAAGGAGCATAATTATGAGCCTTAATAATACCCCCTCCTCAGAAAGAGTTCATATCGGATTTTTCGGTCTGAGAAATGCAGGTAAATCCAGTCTCGTCAATGCAGTTACGGGGCAGAGCCTCGCCGTGGTTTCCGATGTAAAGGGAACCACCACCGACCCTGTCAGAAAGGCTATGGAGCTTTTACCCCTGGGTCCCGTCGTTATCATCGACACACCCGGCATCGACGACGAAGGCACTCTCGGCGAAATGCGTGTACAGAAAGCCAGAGAAAGCCTTCATAAGACCGATATAGCCGTTCTCGTCCACGATGCGAGAGAAAGCCTCACCGAGGCCGAAAAGGAGCTTACAGAGCTTTTTAAAGAGAAAAAGACACCCTTCATCATCGCACACAATAAATGCGATACTTTGGAAAGGGTCCCCGAAAAGAAGGATAATGAAATATATGTCAGCGCCCTCACCGGTGAAGGTGTTTATGCTCTTAAGGAGCTTATCGCCGAAAAAGCCAAGGGTGTAAAAACCGAAAGGCTTATCGTCAGCGACCTCATAAGCGAGGGTGACACGGTGCTTCTCGTCATCCCCATCGACAAGGCGGCACCCAAGGGAAGACTTATTCTTCCCCAGCAGATGACCCTCAGAGACATCCTCGACAGGGGCGCAATCCCCCTCTGCTGCCGTGACAGTGAGCTTACCGCCACTCTCGGCAAGCTCAAGGAGCCTCCCGCCCTCGTTATCACCGACTCACAGGTTTTCGGCAAGGTTTCAAAGGCTCTTCCCGACTCCGTTCCCCTCACCTCCTTTTCTATTCTTATGGCAAGATACAAGGGTGACCTGCCCACTCTCTTAAAGGGGACAGATGCTCTTGCCGGGCTGAAGGACGGTGACAGAGTGCTTATCAGCGAGGGCTGTACCCATCACAGACAGTGCAACGACATCGGCACGGTGAAAATGCCGAAATGGATAGAGGATTTTTCAGATGCCAAGCCCGACTTTTCCTTCACAAGCGGCGGCGAATTTCCCGAGGATTTATCACCCTATAAGCTGGTAGTTCACTGCGGAGGCTGTATGCTCAATGAAAAGGAGATGCAGTCAAGAATAAAGCGATGCGAAAAACAGAATGTGCCCATCGTTAATTACGGTATGGCGATAGCGAAAATGAACGGTATTCTGGAGAGGAGTATGAAGCCACTCCGTCAGGCTGACGCTTGACAATCTCCTCTTTTTCAAGAGAGAATTAACCTCTCCGTCTGCTTCGCAGCCACCTCTCCTTTCAGGAATTAACCTCTCCGACTGCTTCGCAGCCACCTCTCCTTTCAGGAGAGGCAGTTTTCCACATTTTAAAAGTTTTCCACAGTGTGGAAAAGTCCCC
>JAFXDE010000029.1 GCA_017516315.1 Clostridia bacterium
CTGGTTCCCGCTATCATTGTCATTGTTGGCTTGAAGATGGTGCTAACCGGCTTGTTCGGTAATAAGGCCAATGAAATTATGAAGAAGCTTCGGTTGGAAGGCAAGGAGCCAAGATCCGGTTGTGCATCCCGCCTCAAGGTAGCAGCATCCGAGGTCGTTAAAAAACTCATGATGCTCGGTGTTATGGCATCAATTAATCAGAATATCGACTATGACACTGCATTCCTTATCGCCGACGAAATGGGTGCGGCAGTTACTAAAGAAGTCGTCGTTACCATTGAAGAAAAGCTGTTCAGCGAAGAGGAAGATAGCGAAGAAAGCCTTGTTGAAAGAGCTCCTATCGTTGTTGTTATGGGTCATGTTGACCACGGTAAGACATCTATTCTCGACGCTATCAAAAATACATCGGTTACTTCTACCGAGGCCGGCGGTATCACACAGCATATCGGTGCTTACAGAGTTGACCTTGACGGTCAGATGATTACCTTCCTCGACACACCCGGTCACGCTGCTTTTACGTCTATGCGTGCCAGAGGTGCTATGGCTACAGACATCGCAGTTCTCGTAGTTGCCGCCGATGACGGTATTATGCCTCAGACCATCGAAGCTATTAACCACGCCAAGGCTGCAGGCGTTCAGATTATCGTAGCCATCAATAAAATGGACAAAGAGGGTGCAAACCCCGACAGAGTCAAGCAGCAGCTTACAGAGTACAGCCTCGTTCCCGAAGAGTGGGGCGGTGAAACTATCTGCGTTCCCGTTTCCGCAAAGACACAGTTCGGTATTGATTCACTTCTCGAATCTATCCTTCTCGTAGCTGAAATGGCAGAGCTCAAGGCTAACCCGAACAGAGCCGCTAAGGGTGTCGTTATCGAAGCAAGACTTGATAAGGGCCGCGGTCCTATCGCTACTCTTCTCGTTCAGAACGGTACTCTTAATGCAGGTGATATCGTTGTTGCCGGTCAGTCAGTAGGCCGTGTAAGAGTTATGTCAAACGAAAGAGGCCAGAGAATTAAAACTGCAGGCCCTTCCGTTCCCGTAGAAATCACAGGTCTTGACACCACCCCCAATGCAGGTGACTCCTTCGATGTAGCTTCTGACGAAAAGCTCGCCAGAGAGCTCGTAGAAAAGAAGAAGCACGATGCAAAGCAGGCTGAATGGGGTGCACAGCAGAAGGTTACTCTCGATAATCTCTTCTCTTCACTTAAGGAAGGCGAGATGAAGGAGCTTAACATTATCGTCAAAGCTGACGTTCAGGGCTCCGTTGAGGCAGTTAAGCAGAATCTCGAAAAGCTTTCCAATGAGGAAGTCAAGGTATGCGTTATCCACGGCGGTGTAGGTGCTGTCAATGAAAGTGACGTACAGCTTGCTGCTGTTTCCAACGCTATCATCGTAGGCTTTAATGTACGTCCCGATTCTAATGCACAGACTCTCGCAGAGCGTGACAAGGTAGAAATGAGAATGTACCGTATCATCTATGACTGCATCGAGGAAATCGAAGCTGCTATGAAGGGTATGCTCGCTCCCAAGTACCGTGAGGTTATTCTCGGTAAGGCAGAGGTAAGAACAGTTATGAACCTTTCCTCCGCAGGTAAGATTGCGGGTAGCTATGTTCTCGAGGGTAAGGTGCAGAGAAGCGCACTCATCCGTGTAGTCCGTGACGGTATCGTTATTACGGAAGACTCTATTTCTTCACTCCGCCGTTTCAAGGACGACGTTAAGGAAGTGCAGACAGGCTTTGAATGCGGTATCGGCCTTGATAAGTTCAATGACATCAAGGAAGGCGATATCTTCGAAGCATTCATTATGGAAGAATACAGAGATTAATCCTTTAAGGGTAATCTTTTATTCGGAAAGGAAATATAATGGCAGGATTCAGAATTAACCGTGTATCCGAAGATATAAAGCGTGAGGTTATTGCTGTTATAAGAGAGCTCAAGGACCCGAGAGTTATGGGTAAAATGCTTACTGTAGTCCGTGTAGAGGTAAGCTCCGACGCTTCCTTTGCCAAGGTTTATGTCAGCGACATAAAGGGTATTGACTCTGCAAAGGAGGCCGTAAAGGGCCTTACTGCGGCTACGGGCTTTATCAGAAGAGAGGTCGGCTCGAGACTTCATCTGAGAAAAACTCCCGAGCTTAAGTTTATAGCTGATGACTCTATTGAGCAAGGCTTCAATATGTTCAAAAAGCTGGAAAACGGCAGAAGTGAAAGAGGAACGGACGATGAAGATTGAGTTTTCCCGTGCTGTAGAAAAGCTTAAAAAAGCTGATAATATCCTTATTCTTACCCACCGTAATCCCGACGGCGATACCCTCGGTAGCGGATTTGCTCTTATGAGAGCTCTTAAGAAAATGGGTAAAAAGGCGAAGCTGCTCAATAACGATGAAATTCCCTCAAAGTACTCTTATCTTTATAAGGGCATCAGTGAGGAAGATTTTACCGAAGAATTTATTGTCAGCGTGGATGTAGCTGAAATAAAGCTTTTAGGCGACAGCGTCAGAGAAAAATACGGCGACAGAATCGATCTTTCGATAGATCATCACGAGTCTTCGAGATTTTATGCCGAGGAAACCTATGTAGAGCCCGACAGTGCTTCGGCATGCGAGATAATCTATCTCGTTATAAAGGCTCTCGGAGTTTCCGTTGACAGTGATATGGCCTCCTGTATTTATACAGGCTTAACTACAGATACAGGCTGCTTTAAATATTCAAATGTTACACCCAGAACACATCTTATCGCCGCTGAACTTATCGCTTGCGGTGCGAATCACAGCAAGATAAACGAAATAATGTTTGATACGAAGACCTTCGGAAGTATTATGCTCGAAAAGCTCTGCTACGAAAATCTCGAAATGTTCTGTGAGGGTAAGGTGGCAGTTATCAGTGTAACGAAGAAAATGCTCTCCGACTGCGGTGTGGATAAATCTGCCCTTGATGCTATCAAGCCTATTACCAGGCAGATAGAGGGTGTGGGTATCGGTATTACCGTAAAGGAAGAGGATAACGGTAAAACAGGTGTTTCCGTCCGTACAAGCGAGGATTATGACGCTTCCTTAATCTGCGCCAATTTCGGCGGAGGCGGACACATAAGAGCAGGCGGCTGTGAATTCAGTACCACCGTAGAGGAAGCGAAGAAAAAGATAATTGACTATATTACAGAAGAAATTATATAAGGGAGTGACAGTGTGACAGGCTTTGTATTTTTAGATAAAGAGGAAGGTATGACCTCCTTTCTTGCCGCGAAAAAGCTCGGAAGAATCTTCGGTACTAAAAAGGTCGGTCACACAGGTACTCTTGACCCTATGGCGACGGGAGTAATGGTCATCGCCGTGGAGCATTCCACCCGCTTTATCGAGCTCATTTCCGATCACGATAAGGCATACAGGGCGAGATTCCTTTTAGGAAAGACCACAGATACCCTCGACATTACGGGCGAGGTTCTTTCCGAGAGGGAAGTAAATGTCGGCAGAGACGAGGTGGAAGAGGCTGTTTTATCCTTTAAGGGTGATATAATGCAGCTTCCGCCCATGTACTCAGCCATAAAAAAGGACGGAGTCCGTCTCTATGAGCTTGCGCGTCAGGGCATAGAGACTGAGAGAGAGGAAAGACAGGTTCGTATTTCTTCCATCGCTCTTACGGACTCAGCAGAAAATGAATATGAAATCGAGGTATACTGCTCTAAGGGTACCTATATCCGTTCCCTTATTTCCGATATAGGTGAGAAATTGGGTACGGGTGCCGTTATGACCTCTCTTCGCAGAATAAAGGCTAACGGCGTTACCGTAGACAGCTGTCATACTCTCGGCGATTTAGAAAAAATGAAGGAGGAGGGTACCCTTTCGAAGGTGCTTGTGCCCGTGGATTCCTTCATAAAATATCCTGCTGTCAGGGTGACGGCAGCTCAGGCCAAGCGCTTTTCCAACGGAGGCGCTCTTGATACGGGTCGCTTCGGAGGTAAAAAGGAGCCGGGCTATTATAATGTTTATTCACCCGAGGGAAAGTTTCTCGGTATCGGTGAAATAGACGAAGAAAAAACAGAGCTTAAGGTAAAAAGAGTTTTTGTAGGTTAAAAGTAAAAAAATACAGAGAGAGGAGGGATGAAGGGTGCTTTCAGAAGAAAAAAAGGCTAAGGGTACTGCTGTAGCTTTAGGATACTTCGACGGTATACATCTTGGCCATAAGGCAGTTTTAGGCAAGGCACTGCGAACAGCAGAGGAAACGGGACTTACGCCCGTGGTTATGCTTTTCGATATTCATCCCCGTAAGCTTCTCACAGGCAGGATACCGCCGATGCTTTTGACTGAGGAGAGAAAAAGATTTCTGCTTAAGGAAATGGGCTTTGAGGTTTTCGATTTCGACTTCCGCAGGGCGATGAACTACTCTCCCGAAGAGTTTACGGAAAAGATTCTTTTAAGTGAGCTTAATGTTAAAGCGGTAGTATGCGGTTATGATTACCGTTACGGTAAGGGCGGAAAGGGCAGTGCCGAAACCCTTACGAAAGAGCTTGCACCGAAAAATATCAGCGTTTATTCCCTCTCTCCCGTTTATTTAGGAGATGAGGCGGTCTCCTCCACTATAATCCGTCACCTTATAAATGACGGAGAAATAGAAAAAGCCAATGCTATGCTCGGTGATTATTTCTCCTACGATTTTACCGTGGAAAGAGGCGACGGCATCGGTCATAAGATGGGATTTCCTACCATTAATCAGTTTTTCCCCGAGGATTTTATTATTCCTAAGAAGGGCGTATATGCCTCGAGGGTAAAGCTTGAGGGAAAATACTATTCTGCAGTTACCAATGTGGGTATAAGACCTACAGTGTCAGGAAAAAATCTCAGAAGTGAGACCTGCATTTTTGATTTCGAGGGCGATCTTTACGGAAAAAATGTAGAAGTGAGTCTTTTGAAATTTTTAAGAGAAGAAAGAAAGTTTGTGTCTCTCGACGAGCTCAGAGAGGCAGTAAATAAAGATATAGTAAAAGCGAAAGAATTTTATAAGGAGAGCGTAGAAAAATGAGCAAATTAAATGTAAAAGCCATATTTTTTGATTTTGACGATACTCTTCAGAGCAGAAAGGGAGCTTACAGACTTTACTGCGAAGCATTCCTTACTAAATATTTCCCCGGTATAAGTGAAGAAGAAAGACTTCAGAAGCTCGACGAAATGGAAGAGCATGTAGACGGAGGATATAAGGACAGAGAGGTTTATTTCCCTGAAATGATTGACCTTTGGAAATGGGAAAAGCATCCTCCCTTACAGGAGCTTTACGATTCCTTTAATTATGATTTCGGTAAGCACATCGTTATGCTTGACGGTGCTCTTGATGTGCTTAAGGCCATAAAAGAAAAGGGATATATTTTAGGCTGTATCACTAACGGTGTATCCTCACTGCAGAACATAAAGCTCGACACGGCAGGCATCAGAGATATGTTTGATGTTGTCGTGGTTTCGGGTGACATCGGCATCTATAAGCCTGACCGCCGTATCTTCGATGAAGCAGTAAGAAGAGCAGGCGTAAAGAATGAGGAGGCACTTTTCGTCGGAGACCATCCCGTTAATGATGTACAGGGCGCTCTCGGTGCCGATATGCAGGTAGTAAGAATGAACTACGGCGATTTCAAGGGCAAGGGTCTCGGACAGAACACTGCCGCAGAAATCGAAAGCATAACTGAGCTTCTCGACCTTATTTAAAGGGGTAGGGGTGACGGTAATAATACAGAAAAAGGAAGTTAAAGAAATGATTTGTAAAAACTGTGCAAATATATTCAGCGATGACCTTACTGTCTGCCCTGAGTGTGATACTCCCGTTATTGCCGGGGCAGTAAAAAAAGAAAAAGATTTCGAAGAGATAGTATCTCTTGCTTTAGGCGATTTCGAGGACATTTCCTCCTACTCTGAGGAAAAGGAGCTGTTTCCCGAGAAGGAAGCAGAGGAGGATTTCAAACCTCCCGTATATATTTCTGAAGCACCCGTGCAGGAAAAAGCGGCACCTTCCGCGGAGAAAAATTCCCTCGGGGAAGAACAGCATACACCTCTGCTTCAGAGAGAAAGAAAGAAAATGAAAAAAATGTCCCGTAAAGAGCAGGGAGCTTTTAACTTTATTATCTCTGCTATGGTGGTATTGTTCACGGCTATGGCGGCGCTGGTAGGAGTAAGCCTGGGTACGGATGTATTTGAAAAGGATGAGGACAGTGTTATGGCTGTGGCTCTTTCAGGCTTTTCTGCTTCGGAAACGGCAGAGCTTGAGGATTATCTCTCTAAAATTTCCGTAATAGCCTACAGCGGTTTCGACCGTGAGCAGGATGTTATCGTGGATGTTATGGATTTTCTCCGACCCTACGATATGGGCGGAATTTACAGCCGTTTTTACGGAATGCCCGAGCTTACGGTTAATAAGGCTGACCCTAACGGCCGTTTCTCCAACGAAAACGGAGACTACAGCTTTTATGCTCTCGAGGGGGAGAAGGTAGACAAAATACTCGCCACCTTCGGCTTCGATATAAACCATAATGTCAATGAAAAGAATTTCTATTTCTATGACGGAAAATACTATTTTG
This sequence comes from Clostridia bacterium, assembly GCA_017516315.1. Classification (GTDB taxonomy): domain Bacteria; phylum Bacillota; class Clostridia; order Oscillospirales; family Acutalibacteraceae; genus UBA6857. The sequence goes on from JAFXDE010000029.1 coordinate 6,558, forward strand.
CAAATACTCCCGACTACACCTTCAGTCCTTATGTAATGGCTGATGTAAGCTCATCAAAGCGTATACAGGACGGCAGCTATTATGTGGAGTGCAGCTTCTTTGACGGAAGCTCGGAAAAGGCTGACGGAAGCTACCTTAAGTCATATATTATTCTCGACAAGAATACCGACGCGAAGGAGGGCGAGCTTCCCTGGAGACTGAGCCGGATATCTCACGAGGCTGTTTTCGATGCCACCGGCTTTATGATAAAGGATGAAAGCGGTAAAAATGAGCTTTCCTACACTATCGAGCATAAGACCGTACAGGCGATAGCCAAGGACGGCACCGTTTATGCGGAGTATAATGTGGAATATCCTCTCTTCAAGGGTAAAACTGAGGGTGAAAAGGAAGTTAACCGACTTTATGCAGAGCTTATAAACAACTACACTCTTCAAAGTGAGGATGCGGAAAAGAATTACAAAAGGTTCATTAAAAGAGGCGGAAATAAGTCTGAGCTTCCCTTTGTTACTCACGCTGTGGCAAGAGTTACCTACAACCGTAACGGCTACATATCTATCGTGGAGGGACTTTCACAGTATAAGCCTCAGACGAATAGAGCTGAAGCAGAAGAGGATTTCGTAATCCTTCCCGAAAGGACAGTCGAGGGCTACATTATCGATGTGGAGACCGGAAGCTTCCTTTCAAGCAAGGAAATAGTCAAGGCTGAATATCATCTCGTATACGATGTGATTTACCGTATTTATGAGGGCTACGATTATGAGAGCCTCCTTAAGGGTGAGGATGTTTCTATCGGTATTCCCGAGGACACCGACGGTATAGGCAAGACCTTCTATGAGTCTGCCTCGGCACTTTCGGAAAACGGCTTTATCTTCTGCTCCGTTCATCCGAAGGGCTACACTGAAACGGTAATAATACCTTATTCGACAAAGAACTTCTTTAACAGCGATTTCAGTAAGCTGATTAAGAGTAAATAAAAAATATCAAGGGAACGGTGTGAGCCGTTCCCTTTTTTGCAACTTCTCAGTCACTTCGTGACAGCTCTCCTCTTAGGAAAACCTGAGTCACCTCGCCTGGAAGCAGAGGTGGCAACCGATAGGTTGACGGAGAGGTTTAACCACAAAAAAATTCCCCACCTTACGGTGAGGAATAATTTTTTCAATCAGTCGATTTCTACTGAAATCTTGCTGTCGCTTCTGTTTGCAGTTGCACGCATTACAGTTCTGATAGCCTTTGCAATTCTGCCCTGCTTACCAATAACTCTACCCATATCGTCCTGAGCAACGTGAAGGTGGTAGACTACTACGCCTTCTTCGTTAATGTCGTCAACGTCAACAGTTACCTTTTCGGGCTCGTCAACCAAGCCCTGCGCAATAGATATAAGTAACTCTTTCAAAGTGGCGACCTCCGCAATTATTTAATGATGTCGGACTTTTTAAGAAGAGCCTTAACAGTGTCTGTGGGCTGTGCGCCGTTAGCGATCCACTTCTGAGCCTTTTCAGCGTCGATTTTGATTTCAGCGGGTTCCTTCATGGGGTTGTAGTAACCGATTTCCTCGATGAAACGACCGTCACGGGGATATCTTGAATCTGCTACTACTACACGGTAGAAAGGTGCCTTTTTTGCGCCCATACGGCGAAGTCTGATTTTTACTGCCATTTTAATGACCTCCAATAAAATAATTTTTTGTTTGTTTAATATTTTAACACATTTTGTGTCTTTAACTTACATCGGGAAACCGCCCATGCCGCCATTCATACCGTTCATCATGCCGGGCATGTTTCTCATTCTTTTCTGCATTTTCTTTGTGTTTTTACCGCCGAACTGCTTGAACATTTTCTGCATCTGTCGGTACTGACTGAGAAGGCGGTTGACATCCTCGACCTGCATGCCGCAGCCTGCAGCGATACGGCGTTTTCTTGAGGGGTTGATGATGTCGGGCTTTGCTCTTTCCTGGGGTGTCATGGAAAGGATGATAGCCTGAACGCGGTCAAACTGTCTTTCGTCCACTTCTACCTCGTCGATTTTCTTACCGATACCGGGAAGCATTTTGAGCATATCCTTGATGGGACCCATCTTTCTTACCTGCTGAAGCTGGTCTAAAAGGTCGTTAAGGTCGAATTTGTTTTTACGAAGCTTTCTTTCGAGCTCTGCGGCTTTCTTTTCGTCGAGCTGCTGTTCGGCTCTTTCGATAAGAGAAAGCATATCACCCATACCGAGAATTCTCGAAGCCATTCTGTCGGGATGGAAAACATCGAGGTTTTCGAGCTTTTCACCTGTACCTACGAACTTGATGGGCTTACCTGTAACGGCTCTGGCTGAGAGTGCCGCACCGCCTCGGGTATCACCGTCGAGCTTGGTAAGGAGAAGACCGTCGATGCCGAGTGCCTCGTTGAAGGAGGTGGCGACATTGACTGCGTCCTGACCTGTCATAGAGTCGACGACGAGCATAATTTCGTGGGGATGAACCTCGCTTTTGATGTTTTTAAGCTCTTCCATAAGCTCCTCGTCCACGTGGAGACGGCCCGCTGTATCGAGAAATACATAGTCATAGCCGTGGTCCTTAGCGTGAGCGACAGCCTTTCTTGCGATTTCCACAGGGTCAATCTGACCGAGCTGGAAAACGGGAACGCCTGCCTTCTCACCGACAACCTCTAACTGCTTGATAGCGGCGGGACGGTAAACGTCACAACCGACGAGAAGAGGTCTGTGGCCTTGATTTTTAAGCATAAGTGCGAGTTTCGCACTGTGGGTGGTTTTACCTGAACCCTGTAAGCCGCACATCATAACGATCGTGGGAGGGTGGTTGGCTGTATTAAGTCTTGACTTGGTACCGCCCATGAGATTGGTAAGCTCCTCATTGACGATTTTGATAACCATCTGTGAGGGGGTAAGACTTTCCATAACCTTTTCGCCTACGGCTCTTTCGGTTACGGTTTTGGTGAAGTCTTTGGCGACCTTGTAGTTAACGTCAGCCTCGAGGAGGGCTAAACGAACTTCTCTCATGGCTTCCTTTACGTCGCTTTCCGTAAGGGCGCCCTTACTTTTCAGCTTTTTAAAGGCGGCTTCCAGTCTGTCTGAAAGACCTTCGAATGCCATCTTGAATCAATCCTTTCGGGTTAGGGTGCGATAAACGAACCCTTTATTCGCCAATCATTTGTGTTAAAACGGAAATTCTCGCCACAGCGTCGTTTATTTCACGGGAAAGGATAGTTCTGCGGTTTACCTCATTGATAACCGAGGTAAGCTCGCTGATTTCGGAAAGTCCCTTTCTCATTTTTTCTAAACGCTCGCACAGACCGATATGCTCCTCAAAGGAGAAAAGCTGTGCTTCTGCTCTTTTGATGGCATCGCGTACACCCTGACGGGTGATGCCTTCGTTCTCTGCTATTTCGGCAAGAGAGAGGTCATCGTTGTAATAATAGCTGATAAAATCCTGCTGCTTTTGGGTGAGAAGCTCACCGTAAACATCAAAAAGCATAATAACATCGAGATTTTTAGCCATTATTTCACCCCTCTTTCCGTGTCTGTAAAGAAGATTTACTTTACAGCTTGCCTATTATACTAAAAACATCTGTAAAAGTCAAGAGCTTTACAGATGTTTTTTGAAAAAAGTTGGGAGTTGGAAGAAGTCCGCTTGACAGACGAGTAGGCAAAAGCTATAATTGAGCTGTATTCATGTTGCAGAAATGTGACGGAATTTCAGGCTTTGCCAAAGTCGGAGCAGGAAAAAATATCGAAGAATTTAAAGATAAAGGTTTGTCTATGAGACAAGTCAGCAGGTTGATGGGAATTAGTTTTGGTTTGGTCAGTAGAACCGACCCCTGTGTTTTATCCCCTGTGTTTTATGCTGGGAAGGAGATATTTTTATGATAGACTTAAATGAGAAAGTAGATTTTAGTAAAGTCTCCCCATTTAGAACTATTGATAGGGAAGGTTTTATTTTCACCTCTATAACATATCCTGCAAATGTATATGATGCAATTGTAATAAAATATCCTAGAGATATACGATGTTTTTCGGCTATGGAATTGGGTTCAAAACATAGCTTAGAAACTCAAATTAATTTAATTAACAATCTTGGAATTGAAAAAGCTTTAATAATTGCTGAAGACCTTGAGTTTATCACAAGGTGTCCTACTTTGAAGCATTTGCGTGTTATTCCTCCAGATAATGTTGGCAATGGATTCGATTATTCTCCACTATATAGAATGCCACAAATAATAAGTCTGCGGTGTTCTACAGTATATGGATATAGGGAGGAAAATTCTACTTTAATTGACTGCTCAAAAATAAAAGGTCTTGAAAGTATTCATGTAACAAACACCAGGTATAAGAATTTTCAAAGTGTTAAAACATTAAAAGATTTAGGAATCTCTCATTATGGTGAACAGAATCTGTCTAATGCATTTGATAGCTCTATGATAGATACCCTTTCAATATTTCAATGTAAGATAAAAACTTTGGAAGGTATAGAAAAATCGGAAAATATGCAATGTTTATATTTGTATTATAATCGTTCCTTAAAAGATATTACCGCCTTGGGTAAAGTAAAGAAAACTCTACGAGCTTTACGAATAGAAAATTGTCCTAAAATTGAAGACTTTTCTATTTTGGGAGAATTAGAAAATTTAGAGTTGTTGGAGTTAAGCGGTAGTAATGTTTTACCCGATTTGAATTTTCTTAAGAAAATGAAAAGTCTCAAGACGTTTGTTTTTACTATGAATGTGCAGAACGGTGATTTATCTCCGTGTTTATCTTTGTCGTATGTTTATTCAGGGAGAAATCGCAAACATTATAATTTAAAAGACTCTGAACTTCCAAAAGGAAGTTGTTTTAGAGGTAATGATAATATCGATGAATGGAGAAAGAGAGAATAACACAGGGTAAGGTTAGTTGTTCTCTATGCTTTTTTGTAAAAAATTATGGTCACAGATTTCCTGTGACCATAATTTTTTATTTATTGTTCATTTTTTACGGCAAATCATCCTCATTCTCGAGGTTATGCCATACATTCTGCACATCATCATTATCCTCGAGCATATCGAGAAGCTTGCCCATGCACTTAAGATCGTCGGGATCTGAAAGTGCTGTTTCTGTGTTGGGAATGTATTCCACCTCAGCAGAAACGAACTTGTAGCCCTTGGCATCGAGATCGTCACGGACTGCACCCAGGTCGTTAGGCTCGGTACGGACTACATAGATGTCCTCTTCGTCGGTGATGAAGTCTACTGCACCGGCTTCGAGTGCATCCTCCATAAGCTTGTCTTCGTCTACATCCTCAGCTTCGATAACGATTACACCGTAGCGGGTGAACATAAAGGAAACACAGCCCTGCTGACCGAGGTTACCCTTGTTCTTGTCGAAGTAGTGACGCATTTCGCCTGCGGTACGGTTACGGTTATCGGTGAGGGTTTCTACGATAACTGCGATACCTGAGGGACCGTAGCCCTCGTACATAATAGCCTCGTAGTTAGCGCCGCCTGTTTCACCGGAAGCTTTTTTGATGATTCTTTCGATGTTATCGTTGGGAACGTTGTTTGCCTTAGCTTTGGCAATGATATCCTTGAGCTTTGAGTTAGATGCGGGGTCGGGACCGCCGTCACGGACAGCGATGGAAATTTCTCTGCCTATCTTTGTGAAGACCTTAGCTCTGGCGCCGTCAGTCTTTTCTTTTTTTCTTTTAATGGTACTCCATTTTGAATGGCCTGACATATTATTCACCAATCCTTTTATAATTTTTAACCTGTATACTTTATCACTTTTCCGTGATTTTGTCAACATCTGAGATGACGGTGCAATAAATATCAACTGAAATTGTCTGTAAAAGGCGGGATGAGTCATCCCGCCCTGCATTATTTGATTTGTAAAAATGGCGGTGTATCACTTTCGGTTTTCTGATTTCTCACACGCTAATTCTGCATTTTGCACTTTGCATTTTGCATTTACAGCGTAACTCTGAAGGTTATCTCCTTCGTGCCGTTGGCGATAGCCTTGATTTTTCCCTTGTGTCTGTCTACTATGGCGCTTGCGATGGAAAGACCGATACCGTAGCCTCCTGTTTCTCTCGAACGGGAGCTGTCTCCGCGGTAAAAGCGTTCAAAGAGCATAGAGACGGTAGCCGGATCCACATATTCGGTAGTGTTGAAAACATCAAGATAGGTACCCGTACCGTTTTTGTAGAGAGAAATTTTTATTGTACCGCCCTCATCGGTGTATTTGATTGCGTTGTCACAGAGGATAGAAACGAGCTGTCTTATCTCTGCCTCATTACCGAAATATCTGATAGAGGGAGAGACAGAGAAAATCATAGTCTGACCGTTGATCTTCGCTCTTGACTCGAAGTCGGAGGCTGTTTCGATTACCGCATCGCTGAGACAGAAGCTCGTCCTCTCGGAGGTGTCCTGTGCTTCATTGAACTTGGTCAGCTCTACGAGGTTTTTAACCAGGACATTCATTCTGGAGGTCTGATTTTTTATGCTGGTTATCCACTCGTTTTCACCACCGCACATTTCGAGGACCTCTGCGTCGGCAGAGATTATGGTGAGGGGGGTTTTAAGCTCATGACCTGCATCGGTAATAAACTGCTTTTGTTTTTTTATGCTGTCTGCCACAGGCTTCAAAGCATTCTTCGAAAGCAGATAAATGACGGCAAGAAGAACGAAAAGGGTTACGATGCTTACCGTGAGAGAAATGGAAAAAAGAGCTGCGGTTTCTCTTACCTCATTGATAAAGTAGAGAAAGACCATCATACCCTTGTCGCCGTTCTGTGTGTAAAGGTAGCGGTAGGTGCCCACCGTGCCGTAGCCGGGCTCGCTTCCGTAAACCTCAGCCGCATATTCGAGTGCCTCACGGTTATCGACGGCGGCGATGTTTTCCGTAGATATTCTCGTTACTACATTTCCCGTAAGCTCTACCACGAAATAGCGGGTGGAGTAGGGGGTTTCGAGAGTGATTTCGAATTTTCCGAAGGGATTGAAAATATTCTCGATCTGCTCCTTTTCCGGGTTGTCGTAGCCCTTGGGCAGTACACCGTTATTAGCCGTAATTACCTGGAGAATTTCCTTCATTTTTACATCCTTCTGGTAAATACTTATAGCGTTAACCGTAAGAGTCTGCACCAGCATAAGAGAGCCGAGGGCAAACATGGTAATGACTATGAATTTAAGCTGCAGTTTCTTTAACATAGGTAAGTGTCACCTTATTCCGCGATTTTTTCTAATGTATATCCTACTCCGCGTACAGCCTTTATTTCCAGGTCTGCACCAAGGTTCGAAAGCTTTTTACGAAGGTAGGAAATGTATACCCAAACTACATTGATTTCCGCCTCGGTTTCGTAGCCCCATATTCTTTCCATAAACTGCTCGGTAGAAATGAGTCTGCCGGGATTTGAAAGGAGCATCTCTATCATCTGGAATTCCTTATTACCGAGTCTGATTGAATTCTCGCCTACGGAAAGCTCGTAGGAGCTTCGGTCCAGAGAGAGGTTTCCGAAGGAGAGAAGATTAGGTGAAAACTCAGCCTTTCTACGGGTGATAGCTCTTATTCTCGCCATAAGCTCTCCCATAGAAAAGGGCTTGGTAAGATAATCGTCTGCGCCTGCGTCAAGACCGGCTATCTTGTCGTCGGTTTCAGCCTTTGCCGTGAGCATAAGAATGGGAGTGTCCACGCCCTTTTCTCTCAGCTCTTTAAGTACATCTATACCGTTTTTCTTCGGCATCATTATGTCAAGGATAATTCCGTCGTAATTTTCGCACAGACCGTAGTCGAGGGCATCCTGTCCGTCATAAACAGCATCTACGGAATAATTGTTATGCTTGAGAACGGCACAGAGGGCTCTGGATAAATCTTTTTCGTCTTCTGCAAGTAAAAGTCTCATATTAATTCCTCCTGTTTTTTTATATTGTATCACATAAACATCTTATTCTTCAATCATAGGACACAATAATAATAAAAAAATTACCTTAAAGCTACTAAAAAACCTGCTTCTTTTTTCTTTTTTTGTATCATAGCATTGTAAGAGGTGATTTTTTGTTTGCTACAGTGGAATTTTATGAAGGCGAAAGAACATTAAAGGGAAGAATAAAAAGCTTTTTCTTTAAGGAAAAGATTATCAGCGAAAAAGTAGAGCTTCCCGAAAATGAGTATTTTTACAGGCTTAAGGTGCCCGTACATAAGGGAGAGATACCCGAGGAAAGGCTGAAAAAGATGACGGAGGGACTGAGAGACGGACTGATTTTTCCGAAGAGCTTCAGGAATGTCGGCGGAATAAAGGAGTGGTCTCCGTCTTATTTCAAGGACATTCTCCTATTTAATACCGCGGTGTCACAGATAGAAAAAAGTGTTTTTAATCCTGCTCAGACCCTTATAACTCTTATCGATAAAAAAGGTGTACTTCACAGCTCCGTAAGCCGTCTCGTTCCTTTTTCGGGTGAGCTTAAGATTATAACGGACAATGTGAGAGCTTATGAAAGGGAGTCGGAAAGAATTATGAGTGAGTACGGCTTGTCACTCTTTGTCAGTAACAGGCTTTCCGATATACCCGAAAAGGGCATAGTAATTTCCGCCCGCAGTGATATAATACCCGTATATTATAAGGGTCTGATAATTACCGGAGAAAAAAGGCTGTTTCCCTTTGCACGGGTCCTTTCGGGAGAGGGTATAAAGGAAAAGGGAGCCTACGGGAGATTTTGCCCGGAGGGTATAGATATGACTGATTTTCTGTCGGCAGTCTGTGAGGTCTGCTTTGCCGGGGAGCTTCGCAGATGCGAATACGAAAAATTAGTTGACATCTCAATATGAAATGGTATAATCATAAAAAAAGACCCGGATAAGAACAGAAAGGAAAGTGGAATTATGAACTGTAATGAGGCTGTAGAATATATCTATTCCTTCAGAAAGATGCAGAAAAGCTCATCCCATGAGAGAATAGAAAATCTTTTGTCTCTTTTCGGCTCGCCCCATAAAAGGCTCAGGTTTATACATGTGGCGGGAACAAACGGAAAAGGCTCTTTTTCGGGTGCCATAGGCAGTATTTTCACCCATGCAGGCTATAAAACGGGACTTTTCACTTCTCCTTATGTGATTTCCTTCGGTGAAAGAATACAGATTGACGGAAGATATATAAGCGACGAAGCCCTTTGCGAAATCGTATCGGAAATAAAGGAAAAGACAGATGGGCTTTCCGAAGAAATGAAGCCTACGGTTTTCGAGCTTATCACTCTTTTAGCCTTTATTTACTACGAGAGAGAAAAGTGCGATATAGTGGTTTTAGAGGCAGGAATAGGCGGTGAGCACGACAGCACCAATGTCATTCCGTCTTGTGAGGCTTCTGTTATTATGTCCGTTTCTCTCGATCATACGGAAATGCTCGGTGATACCGTGGAAAAGATTGCCGAGGAAAAAAGCGGTATAATCGGAAAGGGTGGTATAACCGTTTCTTATCCTCTCGACAGGGAGGAAAAATATTTCAGAGGGCAGAATGAGCAGGCCTTCAGAATTATCAGGGAAAGAGCAGAAAGGGAAGGCTCAGATTTTTATTCTCCCGACATTAACGACCTTACCGTTATTAAAAGCGATATAAGCGGTACGGATTTTATTTATAAGCAGCTTAAGCTTCATACATCCCTACAGGGTGATCATCAGATAGGAAATATGATTACCGTAGCCGAATGTGCCCTGGCTCTCAAGGCTAGAGGAGAGAGAATAACCGACGGGGACATCGAAAGAGGAATAGGCTCCTTCAGTGTACCCTGCCGTATGGAAAGGGTAAGTGAAAAGCCGCTGATAATTTTAGACGGCGGTCACAATGAGGGCTGTATGCTGGCACTTCGCTCTATGGCTGAGAAGAATCTTAAGGGCAGAAAAATAACCGTTCTTATGGCTTCTATGAAGGATAAGGACTACAGAAAAAGCTTCGGGATTCTGCTTCCCTTATGTGAAAATGCAGTTTTTACCTGTACCGATGAAATAAGAGGAGAAAGCCCTGAGGCTCTCGCAGAGTGCGGCAAGAATTTCTGCGATAATGTTTTTTGCTGTGAAAACGCGGAAAAGGCATACGAAAAGGCACTTCAGCTTACAGGTGAAAATGATGTGCTTTTGTGCTGTGGCTCCTTTTATCTGGTCAGTGACATAAGAAAAATTATTTTTGACGACTGATTTTTACAAATTAATACTCTTCTATCCGTTATCATTAACAAGGTAACGGATTTTTTATTTTGGAGGAAAGAAAATGTCAGCAAAATTAGAGTATAGCCGAAAAGAGATAAGAGTTTATCTTGACGGGGAAATAGACCATCACAGCGCCTCTCTGATAAGGGCGGGAATAGATGACGCCATAATACTGCGAAGACCGAAGCTGCTTATCCTGGATTTCGGAGGAGTGTCCTTTATGGACAGCTCTGCTATCGGTCTGGTTATGGGACGGTACAAGCTTATGAAAACCCACGACGGAAAAATAAGAGTAGAGGGCCTTTCGCCTTCCGCCTATAAGGTAATGAAGCTGGCAGGCATAGAAAGACTCGGAGAGGTCAGAGTAAAGGAGACTGTAGGATGAAAAGTGTAAATGAGCTTAAAATGGTGCTTGATTCTAAAAGCGTGAATGAGGGCTTTGCGAGGGTATCCGTATCTGCCTTTGTGGCCAGCCTTGACCCTAATATCGAGGAAATTACCGACATAAAAACGGCCGTCAGCGAGGCGGTGACAAACTCCATAGTCCACGGCTACAGAGAAAAAGAGGGAAAAATTTACATAACCGTTAACCTTTACGATAATAATACTGTCAGGGTGAAAATCCGTGACAAGGGTATCGGCATTGAAAATATCGAAAGGGCGATGGAGCCTCTTTTTACTACCTCAAAGGGGGAGAGAGCAGGCCTCGGCTTCGCCGTTATGGAGTCTATGATGGACAGAATAAGGGTAATTTCAAAGGTCGGTAAGGGTACGACGGTTACTCTGGACAAAAAAATCCGGGGTAAAATAGGATTATACTCATCAACATAATATGAGGAGGCTCCCGTAAGTGACCGAAGTAAATCTTTCCCGCAGCGAGCTTATTGATAATAATTACGGACTCGTACATTCCTGTGCCAACCGTTTCCGTGGCCGTGGGGTGGAGTACGATGATCTGTTTCAGGCGGGGTGCATAGGACTTATAAAGGCGGCGGATAATTTTGACAGGAGCAGAGGCTTTGCTTTTTCTACCTATGCCGTTCCTGTTATTTTGGGTGAAATAAAAAGGATTTTCCGTGACGGAGGACTGGTAAAAATCGGCAGAACGCTTAAAGAAAAGGCAAGAAATGCCGTAAAGGTCGGTGAAGAGCTTTCGAAGGAATTGGGAAGAGAGGCTACCATAACGGAGCTCGCCGAAAGGCTCGGAGTTTCTGTCAGTGAGGCGGCAGAGCTTATAACCGTTTCTATGCCTACGGTGTCTCTTACGGGTGAGGACGAAAAGGGGACAAGCCAGATAGATATTCCCACTGATTCTCCCGAGGAGGAGATATCCGAGCGAATAGCACTTAAAACTCTTATCAATGCCTTGGAGGAGAAGGACAGAAAACTTATAGAGCTTCGTTATTATAAAGGAATGACTCAGGTTAACACAGCCAAGGAGCTTAATATGTCCCAGGTGCAGGTGTCGCGCAGAGAAAAAGCCATTCTTATGAAAATGAGACAGAGCATGATTTGAAATTTTAATAATTCTGTGTTATAATGCGGTCAGTATCTTTTAAGGATACTGATTTTGCTTTTAAAGGTGACTTACGATGAATATAATAAAAAAGCTTTCGGCGGTGCTTATCGTTGTACTGATTTTCTGTTCCTTTTCTGCCTGCGGAAAGAGAACACCTGCTTCCTACCGTGTAAAAAAAGAAACAGCCGCAGCAGCAGTTTCTGCTGACACGGATAATAAAGCGCTTTACCTTTCCAAGGGTAAAAACAAGCTTAAGCTTATAGCTAAAAGTGATATGATGGAGCTGTACTTCGACAGTGAAAGCTGTACCGTAAGCGTGTATGACACGGCCTCGGGTAAGCTTTGGTCCTCTCTTCCCGAAAAGGACAGGGGTGAAAAGACCTCAGCTGTGGCACTGACGGTGCTGTTTAAGGGCGAGAGCCATATTCTTTCCTCTCAGAGCGACAGCGTCGGCTTTTCTTCGGCACTTTACGAGGAAAAGGAAAACGGAGTTACGGTCAGTTACGGCTTCAAGCGTACCTTAGAGGACGGAACGAAAATAAATATTTTCCTGCCCGTTTCCTACAGCCTTTCCGGGGGTGCTTTGGCTGTAGAGGCAGACTGCAGTAAGCTTTACGGAGAAAACCACGACAGTAATGTTATCGTTACGAATATCGGAATTCTTCCTTTTTTCGGTGCGGATACTAAAGGAGAAGAGGGCGATTTTATGCTTCTTCCCGACGGATGCGGAATCACCGTCGACCTTTCGGAAAATCCGGATAAATTCGATGAGGTATCTCTTCCTGTTTACGAAAACGGCACTCTTATCGGTGCCTTCGGTATGAAAAGGGGAGACAGCGCGATAGCCGTGCTTATCGATGAGGGCGAGGAGCTTTCCTCCGTAAAGGCACATAAGGCTCTTTCAAAGGGCGGATATAACAGAGTTTACGGAAGCTTCGAAGTTACTCCCGTACAGGATGCGGGAGACAGCGTTTATGTATGTGAGGAAACCTACGAGGGAAAAATCCGTCTTCTCTACCGCTTCCTTTCCTACGGAAACGCCGATTATGTCGGAATGGCAGGTGCCGTGCGCGAGCTTCTTATAAGAAACGGCTATCTTCTTTCTGAGACTGAGAGAGCAGAGAGTGAATATCCCTTTAATCTCAGCCTCGTTTTTCAGAATTATGTGACCGACTTCAAGGGCAGAAGCCTTTCCCAGACTCTTACTACCTATAATCAGGCACAGGAAATACTTGATTCCCTCAAGGCTAAGGGTATAGGAAACATAAACATCCGTCTCAAGGGTGTTCTTTCCGACGAAAGCATTATCTCGGCAGACTATTCCGGGAAGCCGGGAAGTAAAGGAGATCTCCGTAGGCTTCTTTCCTACGGAAACGGAGAATCGGTAAGCTTTTACACCGATGCGGCTCTTGTTTCCGCCTCTTTGAAGGAATCCCGTGAGCCTTTTGCCGTAGGACTTGACGGGGAAAAGCTGAACAAGGATAACAGAGCCTTTATTTCTGTCGACAGCATAGACGAAAGCACAAACGCTCTTCTTTCTCTTGTCAGAAAGGGTGATGTTCAGGGTGTGTGCATAAGCGATGCCGCAGCGTATCTTTATTCCGATTTTTCTTCCGACAGCCTTTATATGAAAAATGCCTGCGCGGATATTATTTCGGGACAGACCGCCGCTGTTTCCGCTTCGGGAAAGCTGATGGTTGACACGGGTAATATCTACGGAGTCAAGTACGCGGATATGATAGTTAATTTACCTCTTTCCGGCAGTCTGCAGAAAAGAGAGCTTTGCACAAGAGTACCCTTTATCCAGTCTGTTTTACACGGACTTGTCGAGTATTCCTGCGAGCCTCTTAATAAAAGTGAAAACAGCGAAAAGGCTTTCCTGCGTGCAGTGGAATACGGTGCCGTTCCCTATTATGAATGGTACGCTGCAGACCTGTCTGATCAGGAAAAGACTGACAGCCTCAGCTATCTCAATTCCATAACCGAGGCTCAAAGTCAGTATGAAAGAGCCACAGCGGTCTTTTCCGACCTGCGCGATGCGAGAATTACTGACCATTACAGAGTTAAAAAGAATGTTTACTACACCTGCTACGATAACAGCACGGGTATTTATGTGAATTATAATACGAAGCCGGTTTCCGTAAACGGCGTCACCGTAGAGGGAATGAGCTTTATCAGAGTGAACTGACAGAATTAAATCCATTGTAAAGGCTCCGGGGCTTTTACGGTGGATTTTTTCATTTCGGTAAAGCCTTGATTTGTGTGAGAGCCAATTAAACCTCTCCAGAAAGGAGAGGTGGCTGACTCAAGTCAGACGGAGAGTTTTTTAGTTTGGATGAAACCTTTACTTATCACAGCTTCGCAGATCTACTTTTGTTTCGACAAAAGTAGGCAAAATCATTCTTTTGGCTGACAGGGAATATACCACTCGTCGGATGCGAAAACAGAAATGTTTTCGGAAAAAGGTCGATGAATAAGTTGTCGCTACCGCCTCAGTCTGCCGTAGAAAATATTTTTTACATACAGCACTACCGAAAAATTTCATTTCGCACCGCTGAAAAAAGTATTTTCACTCCGTTTTCCGTCGGGTTTTCCCGTGGTTCATTTTTATGCCCACACCAAGATGCGTCCTCCCTCTTTACGGGCTCTCTACTGATACAAATATTTATAACGTGGGGGAAAACGTGATAAAGTAAGAAGCTCCGAGCTTTTGGTTTTATGAAACATAAAAGGAAAAGAGGTTAAATCAAGCCTTTATGTAAAGCTAAAGCCTTATCGGTTGTCTTTGCCCCTGCCACGGGGCAACCCCTGTAGGATGTTTCGTAAGGAGGTACTGAAAGGTGAAACAGCAGAAACACAGCTTAAGAAGGCAAGTAAGAATAGCATAAACATTAATGCAGAACGGCTGTTTTCTGTCTGCGACCCTGCCACGGGTCGCACATTAAGGGAAAGTATTTGTTTTTGAGCTTTTACTGAAAAACTAACTGTTACTGTTTTTATACACTTAACTGAACAGTACACTCTTTTCCCGTCCTAAAAAAAAGAGGGGTTTTGCTTACTTTGCCGCCTCCGGAGCAAAGTAAGAGCCCCCGCGGCTTGAGCGGATGACGACTAAAAGTTTCATTGAAACGAAGAACTCTCTCCGTCAACCTGACGGTTGACACCTCTCCTTTCAGGCGAGGTTTAATTGGCTCTCCTGAAAGGAGAGCTGTCACGCAGTGACTGAGAGGTCAGTGCTTCGGTGCCGGGTACACCATCCGCTACAAGACTTGGCAGCGGTCCTTATATCCATAATTTAATCTTTATATTAATATAAAGTTAACTTTGAGTTTTTTGGAAAAAATAGTGCTACTGTTATTGTATTTTTTCCTTTTCTGTGATAGAATGACTATACATATATAATGGAGGAGTGTGTAATGAACGGCAAAAGTAAAAAATCACTTCTGTTTGCTTTTATGGTGCTTCTTTTGACTGTTATGACGGTATTTTCCGTAAGTGCAAAAACAGTTACAAAAAATAAACTCGTTTATGAAGTAAGCAAAAAAACCGCTACACTTGTAGAATGTAAAAGCAACGCGAAAAAAATAAAGATTCCCTCTAAGGTCGGCAAGTACAAGGTTACCGCTATCGGCGAGTGGGCCTTTTCCGGTAAAAAGCGACTGCAGAGCGTGGAAATACCGAAGACAGTTACTAAAATCGGAGTGGCGGCATTCAATGAATGTACATCTCTTAAGAAGATAGTAATTCCCTCCAAGGTGACCCGCATTTCTTCTTCTGCATTCTGGTACTGCACTAATCTCGAAAAAGCAGTAATTCCCGGAAGCGTTACGAAGCTCGGGAAACACATCTTTGAGGGCTGCGATAAGCTTACCGTCTATGTCGTAAAGGGCTCTAAGGCAGAAAAGTATGTTAAAAAGCAGGACAATATAAGCCTCGGCTACAGATATATGACCTCTCTTAAGCTTGATGCAGACAGCGTGATGCTCGAAGAGGATGACACCTTTAAGCTCACCGCCGCCAAAAAACCGAAGAAGCTTTATAACAGTAAGGTTTCCTTCTCGTCGGGTAACGAAAAGGTAGCTACGGTCAGCAGCAAGGGTGTCATCACCGCAGTAGGTGAGGGTAAGACAGTAATTACCTGCAAGGCCAAGGACGGAAGCGGCAAAAAGGCAGTCTGCACCGTTACTGTAAGAAAAAAGACGACCGAAAAGCTGGTTTCACTTACGCCGAAGACACCGCCGCAGGTAACGGGACTTAAGGTAACGGCAGTCACAGACGGCTCTGTCTCTCTTTCGTGGAACAGCGTGAAGGATGCTTCGGGCTATAAGCTTTATCTTTACGATTCAGAGACAAACACTTATACATACAAATGGGCATCAGCCTCTGCCGCGGCAGAGCTGAAGGGACTTGAGGCTGATAAGGAATATTCCTTTGCGGTCAAGGCCTATACGAAGAATTATTACAGCAGTGCGGAAAGTACAGCATATTCCTCAGCAGTCACAGCTCAGACGCTTCCCGGTAAGGTGAGCGCAATCGCTGCTGCGGACGAGCTTATCTATCCCGATAAAATGACTCTTTCCTGGGATAAGGTCGAGGGTGCTGACGGATATAATCTCTACATTTACAGCAAAAGCGAAAAGGATTATGTCCTTTATGAAAGCACACAGGCTCTTTCCTGCGAGGTCAGGGAGCTTAAGCCGGGATGCGATTATCGCTTCAGAATAAAGACCTACAGCGGCGAAGGCAAAACCGAGGGCGCCTTCAGCGAAACCTTTACCTTTACTACCGATTATCTTCCCTCTGCTGCTCCCGAGGCAGTGGAAGGCTTTATAAATGCTCTCTCCTGTCTTAAAAAGGCAGACTCATCCTTTGACCTTGTAACGAGATTTACCGTAAGCGATTTTGTATGCGAGGGAGAGCTTGCTCAGAGCGTGGCCGACTGTCTTGCATATAAAGAAACCGAGATTTATTCTTTCGATAACGGCCTCACTCTTAAGGACGGAGAAACGGCTTCGGTAAACGAACTGATTTATCCCTTCGGTGAAGAAAGCACTCTTACCTATGCCGATACGGTAAAGGATACCGTAAAATTCAGACAGAACGGCTACGGCTACACCGTTTCCTTCAGCGTGTCAGCTGATAATGCGGATAAGGTAGCTCTTCTCACGGATATCGGAGAGCTTAAAGAGAGCTTCCCCGGCCTGGTGCTTTATTCCTGCGAGACAGGCGATGCTTATATTAACGCAAAGGTTGTCGAGGACAGCGTTGACTATCTTCAGGTTAAGGTGCCCGTAAAGCTTGTATTTATTTACGGGGGAGAAAAGCATGAGATTTCCTACAGGCTTTCACAGGACTATTTTATTCAGTAATTAATTTGCTTGGCAAATTCAATATAATTTTTGAACGGAGGAAAAAACTATGAAAAAAGTATTGGCAGCCATAGTTACATTCATTTTCAGTATGTGCCTTCTTTCCGCTACGGTGGCTACAGCCTCAGCCGCATCGGTTAAAAAGGTATCAAGCTTTAAAGCTTCTGCTACTCCCGTAGCAGTAACCCTTACCTGGAAAAAGACTTCAGGTGCAAAGGGCTATGAAATTCAGCAGAAGTCCGGTAAAAAATGGAAGACTGTGACTAACATCAAAAAGCAGAAAACCACATCCTACACAGTTAAGAAGCTTAAGAACGGCACTACCTATCAGTTCCGTATCCGCGCCGTAAACGGCAAGAAAAAGGGTGCTTATGTTACTGTCAAGGTAAAGACAGGCGTTCAGAAGATAGCAAATGTAAAGGCTGTGTCCACAGCTCTTACTACAGCAAAGGTTACATGGGACAAGGCTAATGTAACAGGATATGAATTACAGTATTCGACTTCAAAGAAGTTCACTAAAAAGACAACCAAGACCGTAAAAATCAAAAAGGCAAAGACAACCTCATATACAGTTAAAAAGCTCACTGCAGGTAAGAAAACCTATTTCCGTGTAAGAGGCTATGTAAACGGCAGTGCAAAGACCTATTACGGCTCTTATACTACAGTAAATGCTACCACAGCTGTTACGGCTATGAGCAATGTTAATGTAAAGAGCGTAACCGATTCTTCCGTAACTGTCGGCTGGTCAAAGATCAGCGGAGTAGGCGGTTATCAGGTTCAGAAGCTCCAGTCAGGCAAATGGGTTGACGTAAGCACTTCCGTTAAAAGCAGTGTTGCACAGTATACCGTAAACGGTCTTTCAGCCTTCGCAGATCAGCAGATCCGCATCAGAGCTTATCAGAAATCGGGCAGCAAGACCTTCTACAACAACTGGGTAACAGTAAAAGCTAAAACAAATATGGGCAAGGTAAGCGGTGTTTCAGTTTCAAACCTTACCGCTTCCTCAGCCAAGATATCCTGGAAGGCTGCCGGCGGTGCCGCAGGCTACCGTGTGCTTAACGGCAGCACAAAGCTCGCTGATGTTAAAGCTACATCCGCTACAGTAAGTCTCAAAGCCGCTTCATCCTATAAGATTACAGTAGTTCCCTATAACGGCTCAGTAACAGGTACTGCTTCCTCAGCTGTTTCCTTTACCTCTCCCTGTGCTAAGGTAACAGGTCTTAATACAGGCAGCATTACCGATTCTGCAGTTTCACTTTCCTGGACTGCTGTTTCAGGTGCGAAAAGCTACCAGATTCAGTACAGTAAGGACGGCAAGAATTGGCTCAGCGCTACATCCTCAGCTGCAAGCACGACAATAAGAAACCTCGATGCAAATACTTCTTATACCTTTAAGGTAAGCGCAGTAAATCAGAACGGCGGCAAAAACCAGAACGGCGAATATTCCGCTGCAGTTACTGTAAAAACTCTCATCGGTGTGCCTTCAGGTCTTAAGGTTACAGCTCTTTCCGATACATCGGCTACTGTTTCCTGGAATGCCGCAAGAGGTGCTAAAGCCTACCGTGTATTCAGAAATAATTCCTCAGTAGCAGAAACTACAGCAACATCCGTTACTCTTACACTCGCTCCCGCTACAACCTATAAGGTTTCCGTAATGGGCTATGACGGTGATGTGAACGGTGCTCTTTCCGATAACATAGAGTTTACCACCACTCCCTCTAAGATTACAGGCGTTACTGCTGAGAAGACCGCTGACAAGGCCTTCATTAAATGGGCGGCAGCAGACGGCGCGGCAGGCTACGAAATTCAGTACAGAAAAGCTACAGCCTCCGAATGGCTTCCCTGCGGTTTTACAGAGGACACCGAATTCTTCGCAGAAAACCTTACAAAGGGAACAGCCTATGTGTTCAGAGTGTGTGCCTATAACTATAACGGAGACAAGAGACAGACAGGTGCCTTCTCCGATACCACAGCCTCTGTTACCGTAAGTGAATTCTTTACTAAAATCGACGATACAAATGATATTCTCGAATGGAACGCTATCGACGGTGCAGATGCTTACAAGGTAGAATATTACGTCTATGACAGTGACAAATGGATGGAAGACAGCTACGGCTCTGCTACCTCCGCAAGAGTTCAGAGTAATAACAGTATTGATACCTTCAAGGTTGTAGCCTATGACGAGGATCAGAATGTTATTTATACCTCAAAGAGTGTTAACTTTACAAAGTCCGGCTATACACTTACTCAGGACGGCTCTAAGCTTACGGTAAGCTGGCCTGCAAGTGCTTCAAAGTATAAGGTTACAAGATCAACCGATAAAAACTATAAAGACACTCAGGAAATCACAGCGACTACTGCGACCTATTATCTTGCTCCCGGTCTTATGCACCGATTCGAGATTTATACTGATAACGGCACAAAGGTAGCAAAATTCGCCGTAGATATTCCCGAACTTAACCTTACCGATACATCTGATACAGCAGTCAACAGCCAGCTCGCTTATCTCGCTGAAGGTATCAACAGATCAAAATACGATTATTCCCATAAAACAGTAATCAACACCTCTTCCGAAATGAACAGCGATATCAGCTATATGAAATTCGGTATGCCCGGCTTTGAGGACGGTCTTCTCTTTGACTCCTCAGTTACAAGTCTCTTTAAGTTAGTTTTCTCAGACATGCTTAAGGGTACAAATCATAAGATTGCCGACGGTTATATCGAATGCTACGATAAGGGTGCAGTTTCAGCTCTCTTCGGAATTATGGGCGAGACCGGCGGAGACAGTAACGCCACTAACATAAAGGAAGAAGCAGTAGCTACCTTTGACCATCAGATCCGCGGTACTGTAAGAAACTTAAATACAGGCAAGTATTCAAACATCGACCTTGATGAGGCTATTCAGCCTGCAAACGGTAACGGCGACGCTTACATTTACAATCTTATCAATACCACCGCATGGAAGAACGGCTTCGAGTCTGTGAAGACTACCAGAACCTTCGAAGGCTATAAGATTGTCGCAGTTCTTAAGGCTGAAGAGTCAGATACAGAAAAGGGTAAGATAGCACAGTACCATAACGGTCTCGTTAACACAGTCAACGGCTCAAATGTCGATCTCGGTATGGAGGGCGGCGAAAGCACTCTCAAAGCAAATATGGGCAAGACCACAATCACTGCTGTAGTCGATGATGAGTGCAGATTAGTAAGCTACGATGTAGATATGCCTTATTCAATGGATATGAACGTTATTACTACTCTTAATCTCTCCGATGTATCTGACAGCGGCGGTCTCGGTGAAATTTTCGGCAACAGCTCATCAATCAAGCTCGAAATCGGCGTAAAAATGTCAGGCAATCAGAAGAGCAGCTCTGTATTTACCAGAACAAAATAATCTAATAAATAATCAGTCTCAGGGGATACATCGTGTATCCCCTTGAGCTGTCAGGATGAACAAATATGAATCAGAAGAAAATCATTCAGCTCGCCGTAATAACCGTCGTAGGTGTATGGATTTTTTGTATGAGTACCTTAATCTCTGTTACTATGGGAAAAAGGATGCTCGCCGCACAGACCACGGCTCCCGTAGCGACTGTACCTACGGTGCCTTCGACCACAGCTCCCACAACTACCGAGGCGCCTTCTACTACGAGGCTTCCCGTTGGCGGCAACATAGTTATGGCTGATGTTTCCGTAGAGGACCCGGAGTGGTATGTGGAGGAACAGGAATCCATAAAGGTTTCACAGATTATTGAAGAGGTTAATAAAAATAATACCACTCAGAAAACCACGAAGCCTAAATCAAATGTTCCAAGCGGTAAGAGCTCCATCATAAAAACCTATGTAAACGGCATAAATAAATTAAAGTCAACGACGGACTTTTCTCTTTATAAGGATGATAAGCTTAATCTGACGATCGATAAAATGCCTGCGGAGACCATCGCCAAATCTATGGCAGAGAGTCTAATGAAGCAGGTACAGAAAAAGCCTGTCAGTTATAACTTTGTCGGCGGTATCGACTCGGGTACGGGGCTTACACCTAACCAGGCTATAGCACCTCTTAATGTGGCTGCTGCCGTGGAGGAGAGTGCAGTAACCTCGGCTGTGGCTACGGCTACGGATGACGGAGGTTACAAAATTACACTTATTATGGCTCCTGAGCTGCAGACCTACACTACTCCCGCTAAAAACCATTCCACTATGGTAGAGGTTGTAGACATTGCTCCTTACATACCTAAAGGCCTTACGGTGAAAACTCTCGATATGAGCTACACGGATACTAAAATAGAGGCTGTTTTCGATAAGGAAGGAAAAATAACCTCTATGGTACATTATCTTAAGGTGGAAAAGGCTGTAGCGAATGTAAACTTTATCATCGATGTAGAGGTTATCGTACACGGTGACTTTACCAGTAACTACACTTTCAGTTATTAAAATGAATAAATCGGTTGACTTTACCGATAATAAGTGCTATAATTTATAAGTAATAATTTCTTGGAGGAATAAAGATGGAAACTTTCAAAAAAGTGCTTAAGGTTGTTGCTGTTATCGTAGCTGTCGCTGCTGCAGTTGCAGGTATTTATGTAGCAGTAACTAAGATTATCGAAAAGAAAAAGCTTAAGAATGCAGATGACAGAGTAAATTATGTTTCCTGCGCATCCTTAGAAGGAGATTACGACTTTATCTCCGAGACAGTAGCATAAAATAAAAGAATCAGAGGAGAGATTTCTCCTCTGTTTTTTTTTGTAGAAAAGAATAAACCGACTGCTCTTTGCATTTTTATGTATAAGTAAGTCGGTAATTTTTGTTATTTATCTTGAAAAAGCTTTATGGGATTGATATAATGATATGAGGTAATTTGTATACAGGAGGTATATACTATGAATGATTTTAATGAATATCCTGAAGAAATGGAAACAGCTGAGGTGCAGAAGGGAAGATATTCCTCATCGGATAAAAAGGGAATTCTGCTTGTAGTTGTTCTTGCTCTTATTGTAGTTGCTTTTATTTTCAGTATTAAGCGCAGCTCAGAGAATAAGCCCGTTCAGGCAGATCCCGGTACTACGGCATCTGCTGCAGTGACTACCGTAATGCCCGCTACTTCTGCTACTACATTGCCTGCTACTCTTCCGCCCACATCGGATGTGCAGACAACTGTACCCGTTCAGACTACATCTTCTGCAGAAACTACGGTACCCGTGACGGTAAAAACAGAGCCCTCAAAGGCCGATATTCTCGCAGAGGTCAGCAAGGGAATCAACTCTCTTAAAAGCGAAACAGCTTCCTTTAAGGCTGTAAAAAAGCAGCTTATAAGCATAGATCTTATCGACTGCTCAGTTCCCGTTCTTACCGGTCCTATCAATACTGTTATCGACTTCTTTGAGGGTGAAGAAATGATCGAATACGATATTACCAACGGTAAGGGACCCAATCCCGAAAAGCAAGGCGAGGAAACCGTCGTAAATCACGAGATTCCTCCTACGGATAAGCCTTTTTCTTTGACGGTTGACGGTGTGGCAGAGGCTAAGGCCGAAAAGACAGATAAGGGTACTCTTTACACTGTAAAGGTGGTTCCCGAAACCAGTACACTCCAGAATCCTCGTCCTCCCCATCATAATGCCGCCTGCGATACTCTCGATTTCTCTACCTTCGAGCTTCCTGTCGGTGAGCTTACCAAGGTTGACTTCGAATATCCCGGCGCTACCGTAAGCGTTCTCGTAGATGAATCGGGCAAGGTAATTCAGTACCGTGAGAGACTCGAGATGAAGGGTGTCGGTGAGGGTAACGCCATCGGTATCAGCGGCAGCGGCAGTATGGAAGGCTATATGGAAGAATCCTGGGATATTCAGTGGAAATAAGGAAGTGACCGAAAAATGGCAGGATTTTCGGATATAGGTGTATTTTTAGGCTATCTCGAATGGCTTAAGGTGGATTATTACACCTCACATCCCGTAAAAATTCAGAAAAATGTGCTGAAAAGCATCATTAAAAGAAATAAAAATACCGAATTCGGTAAAAAAATCGGTCTTGGCAAGGTTTCTTCTGTAGAGGATTTTCAGAAGAATATGCCTATGACAACTTATGCTGACTACGATGAATATGTAGAAAGAATGCAGCGGGGCGAAAGGAATCTTATAATAAAGAGGAGACCTGTCCGTTACTGCTCCTCCTCTGGGTCCGTCGGTAAGCCTAAGATTATGCCTAAATGCGGGGAAGACCTGTGGATTATGCAGTGCATGGGCTTTTCCGGAACTACAGGCTGTGCTGCCAAATGGTTCCGTAAAAGGGGAGTAAAATTCCCTAAGCAGGTGGGAAATGTGGCTATAGTTCTTACGGGTCACAGACTCGCCGACGGCAGGATGTGTAACGGCGCGGGACAGATACCTCTTTCTTATCTTAAGCCCATTGCGCCCTTTTTTCTGACTACTCCGAATGATTTTATGTATCCCGTAGACGAAGCCTCGGTTAATACCTCTTATTTTCATCTGCGCTTCGCTCTTCAGAGAAAGGATCTTACATACCTTGGCGCTATGGTTATTACCCTTCTTACCACTATGTTCGATTATCTCGAGCAGAACTGGGAGATGATATGTAATGACATCGAAAAGGGTACTATCGACCCTTCGGTAAAATGTCCCGAAGAGCTTCGCAGAAAATGGGAAAAGAAGCTCAAGCCGATGCCCGAAAGATCGGCTGAAATACGCCGCGAATGTGAAAAAGGCTTTGATACACCCATCGTTCCCCGTATATGGCCGAAATATCTCTGGTCCTACGGAATGGTCGGCTCTAACCTTAAATTCTATGTAGATAAGCTAAGAAAATATATCGGTGATGCGCCCGTACATAATATGGGATATGCAGCGGCAGAGGGGTATATGGCTATTCCGACAGAGCTTGATGCTATGGATTATGTGCTTTTACCTCAGTCTGTTTTCTTCGAGTTTATTCCCGTCGATAATCCCGACTGTGAAAGACCTCTCACTATTGACGAAATCGAAGTGGGTAAGGATTATGAGCTTGTAGTTACAAATCGCTCGGGACTTTGCCGCTACAGAATAGAAGATGTAGTCCGTGTTACCGGCTATTACAAAAAGACGCCCAAGGTAGAATTCCTTTACAGAAATAATCTCGCTATGAACATCGCCAACGAAAAAACCACTACTCAGATGGTTGACTGGGCGGCGGCAGAGACACAGAAGGCACTCGGAATTTCCTTCAAGGGCTATAGCTTCTGCAATGACCGTGACAGTGATCCGGTCCGTTATATGATGCTCGCAGAGCCTGAGGGTGAGATAGATAAAAGTATGCTCGATGAAATTGCCATAAAGCTCGATTGGTGTCTTTGCGAAAGCAATGAGAAATATTTCAAGTACCGCCGCTGGGGTATGCTCGGTGAGCCTAAGGTTGTTTTTCTTAAAAAGAATACCTATGCCGATTACAGAGAAATGCTTAAAAACCGGGGAAAGGTTTTAAATCAGATAAAGCCTGTAACTGTGATAAATAACGATGAAAGAAAAGAGTTTTTCTTCTCGCATATTGATGAATAAGTCATAATAAAACTACCCACCGTAGGCGGGTAGTTTTTTCATATAGCTTATACCTTTTTAAATCTTATCACATTAAAGGAAAGAGGTTTCAGAGAGGCTTTTATATTTTTTCCGTCGGGAACGGGGAGAGCATTAGAGTGCATTCTTACCCTTTCGTTATCGAAGGAGTTTTCGTCGAGAACATTATAGCCGTCCATTGACTCAAAGGCACACGGCTTGTAGCCCTCGAAATCGAGGAGAGATATCTCAAGCTCCATATTTTCGTCGAGGGAACGGTTTACACAGAAGAGTGCCACCTCGCCCTTTTCTTCATCGTAGGAGGCTACAGCCTCGAGGAAGGGAACATCTGTGTAATCCTTACAGTCATATTTTCCGCAGGAGATTATGGGTCTGAGAGCTGAACCGTTGCAGTGGAGAGACATTTCCTTAAAGGGATAGAAGATAGTCTGACGGAAGGCACCGCCGCCTGTTTTGGTGAAAATGGGAGCGATAACATTTACCAGCTGAGCAAGACAGGCTATCTTTACTCTGTCAGCGTGGCGCATAAGAGTAATAAGCATGCATGCTACTACGAGCGCATCCTCGAAGTTATAAATATCCTCGAGCTGATTGGGTGCTGTGGACCATTTTTCGAAGGGTGCGCCGTTTGAATGATACCATACATTCCATTCGTCAAAGGAAAGGTTGATTTGCTTTTTTGATCTTCTTTTTGCCTTTACGAAGTCGCAGGTGCAGATAACGCTGTAAATGAATTCATCGAGCTCCAGGCTCTTTGCCAGGAAGGAGGCTGTGTCTCCTCGGTGATTATCGTAGTACTGATGAAGAGAAACATAGTCCACATTATCGTAGGCAAGCTCGAGGGTTTTCTGCTCCCAGTCGCCGAAGGTGTTCATATATCTGCTTGATGAGCCGCAGAGAACGGTTTCGATGGAGGAGTCAACCCATTTCATAAGCTTTGCAGCCTCATTGGCAGTTCTGCCGTATTCCTGAGCTGTTTTGGCGCCCATCTGCCAGGGTCCGTCCATTTCGTTGCCGAGACACCAGAGCTTAACATTCCAGGGGTCTTTATAGCCGTTATTTATTCGCATATCGGCATATTTTGAGCCGCCTTTATGGTTGCAGTATTCTACTAATGCTCTTGCCTCGTCAGGGCCTCTCGTACCGAGATTTACAGCCATCATAGGCGATGTGCCTGCCTTTTTACACCATTTCATAAATTCGTCTGTACCGAACTTATTAGGCTCCGTAACTCCCCAGGCAAGGTCAAGCCTCGGGGACCTTTTATCTACGGGACCTACGCCGTCCTCCCAGTTATAGCCGGAAACGAAGTTGCCGCCGGGATAGCGCACGATAGGCACATTAAGCTCATTTATCATATCTATGACATCCTTACGGAATCCGTCCTCGTCGGCTGTGGGATGCCCCGGCTCGTAAATTCCTCCGTAAACTGCTCTGCCCAAATGCTCGATAAAGGAGCCGTAAATTCTTCTGTCGATTTCACCGATTTTAAATTCGGGAGCAAGTGTGATTTTTGCTTTCATTGTATTTTCTCCTTAATCTTAAGAATAATTTGAGTTTATCATAATCACCCATTAATGTAAATAGATAGACAGAAATATTTTATTATAAAAAAACAAGGCAGTCAAAACAACTGCCTTGCTATAAAATTATCCCTTAAAGGTATAATCCTTTGAGTCAAAGGATATATCTAATTCTACTTCATTTTCGCTTACTGTTTTAGGAACTTCGATAAGACAGTAACAAGAGCGTTTTGCAAGAGGAGAAATCTGTTCATAAGAACTAAATCCTCTTTGGTCATCATCTTCAACCACAACGAAACCTGTATATGTATACTTACCCATATAAGAAGCCTTTACACCTACAAAGGAATCTGCATCTTTTGCAGAGCTTTGTAAGTTTTCAATATCATACTTAACAACAAGATATGTATTATCTTTACTGTCAACTTCGTAGTGCCTGTATGAACCACTTGTATTTGACGGAAGGAGATCGTCAGTATACTCAATTCCTTTGAATGTTAAAACCGCAAAATCTTCAACCGTTAATATATCACCTGTATTTAAAACAGTTGCTTTTCTTTCTACATTACCTACTGTGTAGTTATATGTATACACTTTTTCATTTACATTCACAGTAATATTAAGTGCAGTTTCTGTTTCAGGAACTGAAAAAGCACAGTGGAATCTGTAGTTAGTGAGTGGTGTAAGATTTTCATACTGCGAAACATAAGTTGAATTGTTTGTTTCTATTGCATATAAACCTGCAACATACTCTGTACCATCTACACCAACAGCCTTTGCTGACATAAAGTTATTGCTTTCAATAGCAGTAGTACTGATGTTTTTAATATCAAAAATCATATCAACATACACTTCACCCGGATTATCGTTATTATAATGTATGTCATCACCGAGAGATGCTGTAACTTTATCAGTTGTTGTAACTTTAAATAAAGTAACTTCCGCATATTCTTCTACTGAATTCATTGTGCCGATAACCAATTCCGTTGCATTTTTTGATGGCTTTGCTGTTTCATCCTTACCTGAGTTTCCACAAGCTGTCAGTACTGCAAATACTAAAAGTGCGGCAACTACAATTACTAAACTTTTCTTCTTATTCATTTTGTTATTCCTCCTGAATTAAAGTAATTCGGGCATTTTGTACCCTCACAACTGTGATTTTATCACAAAAGTTTCATCTTGTCAACTTTTACCATCATTTTGATATTTTAAATTTACACGAATCAGTTTACTATATAATTGATAATTTTTATTCGGGAGTTAGCTGATGATTTACGATGTAGCTGATAAAATACGAAAATTAAGAGAACAAAACGGGATTACTCAAACTGAACTTGCACAAAAACTAAACATTACGCGTTCAAGTGTAAATGCATGGGAAATGGGCATTTCCGCACCATCGACACAAAATATAATTGAGCTTTCCGAAATTTTCAATGTTTCAACAGATTATCTTCTCGGAGTAAATAAAACTGCTTCTATAAGCGTGTCAGGTCTTTCAGACAAGGATATTGAATTATTGCACAGTATAGTTGCACATTTAAAAAACAAAGATTAATATACTCTGCCATCGAAAGATGGCTTTTTTTATTTTGTGTATTGTAATAACAATCTTTCTTTGTTATAATCAAACAAACGGGGTGAATATATGTTTAATTTTTTTGCTAAGGAAGAAAACAGACAGGGAGGGTCATTTCATCTGACAGGCTCTGACTGTAATCATATAAAGAATGTCCTTCGTATGAAGAAGGGGGATACTCTTCTCATTTCCTGCGAGGGGAAAAGCCATCTTTGTGTTCTCAGTGAATGTGAAAAGAATTTCGCTGTAGCCGAGATAATCGAAGAGGACTTTCAGGATACGGAATTACCCGTGAAAATTTATCTTTTCCAGGGTCTTCCTAAGGGCGACAAAATGGAGCTTATTATCCAGAAGACCGTAGAGCTCGGTGTACATAAGCTTATCCCGGTAGAAATGAACCGCTGTGTGGTAAAGCTTGACGGTAAAAAGAAGCTGTCTAAGGCTGCACGCTGGCAGGCTATAGCAGAAAGTGCCGCCAAGCAGAGTAAAAGAACTCTTGTACCCGAAATAGAGGTGCCTGTTTCCTTCGGCGAAGCGCTGAAAAAGGCCGCTGAGCTTGACCTGCTTTTAGTTCCTTACGAAAGTAAAAAAGGAATGGAGGATACGAGAGAAGCTCTTTCTCTTATAAAAAAAGGCTCTTCAGTGGGTATTCTGATAGGCCCCGAGGGTGGCTTCGAGGAGTCTGAGGTGGAAAAAGCTTTTTCTGCGGGCGGCAAGGTTGTTTCCCTCGGAAGTCGAATACTGCGTACGGAGACTGCGGCGATTACCGCTGTAGGAATGTGTATGCTTCATACAGAAATGAATCTTAAGGATGAAAAGAATGATTAATTTACCCGAAAAATATAAAGAGAGAATGAAAAGGCTTCTCGGTGAGGAATACGAGTCCTACGAAAGGTCTCTCGTCGAAGCTCCCGTCAGAGCCTTCAGAGTAAATACGGACAAAATAAGTGTAGAGGAATTTGAGAAAATATGTCCCTTCCCTCACGAAAAAATACCCTACTGTGATAACGGATTTTATTTTACCTACGATAAGATAGGTAATCATCCCTTCCATCATGCAGGTATGATTTATGTTCAGGAGCCGGGCGCTATGGCACCTGCCGAATGTGTGGACTTTGACCCTGAGTGGAGAGTTCTGGATATGTGCGCCGCACCCGGAGGCAAAAGCACACAGATGAAAAACAAGCTCGGTGAAAGGGGAGTTCTCGTGTCAAACGAGATAATACCCTCGCGCTGTAAGATTCTTACGGGAAATATCGAGAGACTCGGTCTTCGTAATACTATTACTACCTGCGCTGATACGGAAAGGCTGACTAGACTCTTCGGCAAGGATTTCGACCTTATAATGGTTGATGCACCCTGCAGCGGAGAGGGAATGTTCCGTAAGGAGGAAATGGCCGTCAGCGAATGGAGCGTGGAAAATGTCCGTCTCTGTGCCGAAAGACAGCTTTCAATTTTAGATAATGCCGTTGACCTTCTTAAGGATGGCGGATACATAATTTATGCTACCTGCACCTTTTCCCAGGAGGAAAACGAAATGGTTATCGACAGCTTTTTAAAGAGGTATCCTGAGTTTGAGCTTAAAGAGGCTACACAGAGAGTAAGAGAAAACACCTGTGACGGAATTACCTTTGACGGCTGCCAGACGGAGAACATTCATTTCTGCCGAAGATTTTATCCTCATAAAAGCAGAGGTGAGGGTCAGTTTATGGCGGTGCTTAAAAGCACTGCAGAGCCTTCTTACGGAAAGCCGGAGGCCAAAAAGAAGAAAACCGGGAAAACTCCGCTGTTACGGATTTTCTCGACAGCGTTCTTACACAATACGATAAAAATAATGTAACGGTAAACGGTGAGAGAGCAGGCTATTTTACGGCTGATTTTCCTGTACCGGATGCTTATTTTTCCTGCGGTGTTACTGTGGGCGAAATAAAGAAAAGCTATATTCAGCCTCATCATCAGTTCTTTATGGCTATGGGAAAGGACTTTAAAAGAAAAATTGACCTGGAGCCTGATTCACCCGAGCTTATGAAGTATCTTCGCGGAGAGGAGATAACTGCAGAAACGGAAAACGGCTGGGCAGTAGTTACGGTGAACTCTTGTCCCATAGGCGGCATCAAGGTGGTTTCCGGCAGGGGCAAAAACCATTATCCCAAGGGTCTGAGATTAAAAGGAGTGTAAAAAATGATTAAGATGTACGGTGCTAACCTTTTCGGAAAGCTTATGACTATGCTTTTTACCGCTTTTTTCGGCGTTCTCTCTATCGGTACGGGTACGGGCAAGACACCTCCCGAGGTGCCCGAGGACTTTGAGCCTGTTTTGCGTTTTGCCGTGTGCAGTGATGTTCATTTAAGCGGTGATGAGGATGATGTGAACGCCAAGGAATTCCGCGAATTCTTTACACAGAGCTACTCTTACAGTAAAAAAAGCGATACATATAAAAGACTTGATGCTGTTATGATATGCGGTGATTTTACTGACTGGGGCAGAGAAAAGGAATATAAAATGTACCGTGAAATAGTATCTGAGGAGCTTAAGGGCGACACAAAGCATCTGGTTTGTATGGGTAATCACGAATTCATCGAGGAAAGAGAAACCGAGGGCATCAATGCCTTCGATAACTTCAGAAAATATGTTAATGAAAATACCGATACTCATGAGATTATAAACGGATACCATTTTATAGGTCTTTCCTATTCGGATAAGGATGAAAACTACGATGACGCTAAAATAGAATGGCTTAAGTCAGAGCTTGATAAGGCCGTAGCAGACACGGGGGATAAGCCGATTTTTGTTTATCAGCACCCTCATCCTACGCTTACGGTCTACGGCAGTATAAACTGGAGCGAAATTAAAATCAGTCTCGCTCTCAAGGTTTATCCTCAGGTTATCGATTTCTCGGGACATTCCCATTACTGTGCATCAGATCCACGCTCCATTCATCAGGGTAAGTTTACAGCAGTAGGCACGGGCGGTATTACAGGCCTTGAGGGAAATGTCAATTATGTCGACGGTAATGCGGGTACACAGAAGCCCTCCTCGAGCTACGAGATAGTCGAGGCAGATGCCGAGGGTAATGTAAGAATAAGAATCTTTGACGGATACAGCGATATGTTTTATCCCGAAAATGACTATTATTTTCCGAAGGGTGAAAAAATATACACCTGGGGCAATATGAAATCCTTTGATACCAAGCCGGTTTTCTCGGAGGGTGAAATAACCGCCGAAGTAAATGAAAAGGGTGAAGCTGTTATTTCCTTCCCCGATGCAAAGGGTCACTACGATGCGGTAAGCTATAATGTAACCGTGAAAAACAGCAGCGGCAAGACTGTATTCTGCTCATCGGTTATATCCGAATATGTCAGTGCAGTCGATGACGGTGCTTCTGTTAACATCGGAAGGCAGGAAAAGGGTGAATACAGCGTCAGCATAAAGGCTGTAAGTCCCTACGCGAAAATCGGACCGGCGATTGAAGGGTCGGTTACAGTAGAATAATTCGTACACTTTATAAAAACTGCTGTCTGCCGTAAAGGCGGACAGCAGTTTTTACAGTCTGAAAAAATACCCAATTTTTCCATACTTTTGTTTACAAAATTTTTCATTTATTAAGTGTCTTTACTATTGATTTAAAAGCGCAAAAGATGTAAACTATAATAGTACAATGAAGTATTATGTCTTAATTTGAAAAATAAAGGTGAACGGATTGAAAAAAGCGATTATTTTAATGATAGTCTGTGCACTTCTGATAAGCTATCCCGTGAGTAATTTCTGCACTGTAGTAGGTGAAAATTATAAGGAAAAAGCAGATACATCAGAGGGCATTTCCTATATAGAAAATCTTGATAAGGCGGATATAAGCCGGGCAGAGGCTCTCGTTAAAGAGGCCGAGGAAATAAGAAACTACATCCCGAAAAGTAATTCTGAGCGTGTGGCTGAAATCCTTTATAAGCTGGATAAGGGAAAGACCACCTATAAAAAGGTGCTCAAGGATGTTTATTTTATGGGTGACTCGCTCATTAACGGTCTCGAATCCTACGAAATTCTCAATGAAAAGAAGATTTACAGTAAGGTGAGCGCTTCTCTTTATCATTTAGCGGATAACTATAAAAAGGTAATAAAAAAGGAGCCTAAGGTTATTGTGCTTCACTACGGCCTGAATGCTCTGGGATATACCGATGAAGCTCTCGACGGATATGTAAAGATGTACAGTAAGTACATAAAAAAAATGAAGAAGAAGCTTCCCGATACCCGTATTATCGTTTCCTCTATTTTCCCCGTGGACAGAAAGGTAGCTAAGGATAAGCTTTTTAAAAGAATCAAGCCTTATAATAAAGCTATGAAAAAAATGTGTAAGGATCTTGAGGTGGATTATCTGGATAATAATCCTCTTTTCAAGGAAATCGAATACTGCTACGGAAGAGACGGAATACATCTTCCCGAGTATTTTTACAGGGATTACTGGCTTAAATATCTTATAAAAGAAATGGAGATAGTCTGATGAGCAAGGCAGGAGCAGGACAGATAATATGTATTATACTTCTGGTTGTTTTTATCGGCGTTTCCTTTTTCGGTAAAGCCGACACAGTCAAAACCGCCGAGGAGATAGCGGAGGCAGTTGTAGCTGAGTTAAGCACTGAGGGGCTTCAGCGCTTTGACGGAGAGAGACTTTCCTCACAGCTCGGCATCGACGGGGGAGAGTTCGAGTCCTTCGTGTACTATGGCAGTGAGGATATAATGGATGTCCGCGAGCTTCTTATTATACGCGGCAGAGAAGCTTCCGACCTTGAAGTTGTCAAGGAGCTGATAGAAAAAAAGGCGGAAGAAAAGTATAATACCTATAAGGATTATGACCCGATAGCCTCGGCTCTTTTGGAAAAAAGAGTCATAGAGAGCAGAAGGGGAGCAGTAATATATATCGTACATGACAGTCCGTCAGCAGGGCTGGAGGCATTTTTAAAGTGTGTGGAAGAGTAAATCTTCCGTTATAATTTTGTTTGAGGTGTAAAAATGGTATTCAGCAGTGCCACTTTTTTGTTTTTGTTTTTACCCTTTACTTTAGTGCTTTATAATCTTAAGCTTTTTAAGGATAAGGACAAAGAAACGGTAAAAAAGAATACGGTTCTTCTTATAATGAGCCTTATATTTTATGCATGGGGAGAGCCCGTGTATATTATTTTAATGCTTCTGAGTATTCTTTATAACTACTTTGCGGCTATTGATATCGACAGTTACATAGGCAGTCCGAGAAGAAAGAAAGCTGTCTTTATCTGTGCTCTTATTTTTAATATATTTGTTTTAGGCTTTTTCAAATACTACGGCTTTATAGTCGAAAGCATAAACAGCCTTTTCTCTCTTTCGTTGCCTGTAAGAGACATTCCTCTTCCTGTAGGTATATCCTTTTATACCTTTCAGATACTCTCCTACATTATCGACGTTTACCGTGGTGATGTAAAGGCACAGAAAAATATAATCCCCTTTGCCGCATATATCTCTATGTTTCCGCAGCTTATTGCAGGACCTATCGTTCAGTATTACGATGTCGAAAAGCAGCTTACGGACAGAGAGGTTACCACGGAAAAATTCGCTGCAGGAATTATGTTTTTCATAAAGGGCTTGGGTAAAAAGCTTATCTTTGCAAATACCGTAGGTGCCGTCTATACAGAAATACTCGCCGGGGATATTCCCTCTCTTTCAGTAGCTACCTCGTGGATAGGTATAATTTGCTATACTCTGCAGATCTATTTCGATTTCAGCGGTTACTCGGATATGGCTGTGGGACTCGGTAAAATGCTTGGCTTTGACTTCGTGCAGAATTTTAATTTCCCCTATAAGGCTACGAGCATCACCGATTTTTGGAGAAGATGGCATATAAGCCTCAGCAGCTGGTTCAGGGATTATGTATATATTCCCTTGGGCGGAAACAGAAAAGGCAAGATAAGAACAGTTTTGAACATTCTTATCGTATGGTCTCTTACGGGTCTGTGGCACGGTGCAGCCTGGAATTTTCTGGCTTGGGGTGCTTTTTACGGCTTACTTCTTATCGCTGAAAAGTATGTCTTTGCTAAGGTTACTGAAAGGCTTCCCGTGTTTATAAAATACCCGTTGACAATGCTTATAGTTATGATAGGCTGGGTATTCTTCTCGGGAGAGAATCTTTCCTCAGCGTTAGCTTATCTTAAGAGTATGTTCGGTCTTTACGGAAACAGCTTCATTGACAGCAGGGCGGAATATCTCTTTTCTGAAAACGCTTTTTTGCTTGCAATTATGATTCTTTGCGCTACAGGTGCCTTTGCCGCCCTTCCCCGTCTTAAGAAATTCCGCTTTAATATAGCGGTGATGAGTGTGGGCTACACGACACTCTTTATCCTTTGCATAATTTATCTTATCAGTGAAACCTATAATCCCTTCCTTTATTTCAGATTCTGAGAGGTTTTAAATGGAAAACAACGAATTTATTAAATCAGAAAATATACCTGAAAATAAGCCTAAAAAGCCGAAGGGCAAGCTTATATTTTCTCTTCTCATCAGCGTTTTCTGTCTGATTATTTTCGCAGGCGGAGCTTCGCTTCTTACGGGAGAGGACAAAAGCTTTTCAGAGTCCGAAAACAGAGTGCTGGCTACTATGCCTCATCTTTCTGTAAGTTCTCTTAAGGACGGCACATTTATGAAGGACTTCGAAACCTATCTTACGGACCAGTTTGCTTTCAGAGACAGAATAATCGGCTTGAAGACCTCCTTTGACCGTATTTTGGGCAAAACAGAATCGGGTGGAGTATACATCGGAAAGGACGGTTATCTTTTCTCTGTACCTATTCCCTTCGACGAAAAAAAGACTGAGGAAACAGCTGACGCTATCAGTCTTTTCGCAGACAGCAACAGCGACTCGGGGATAATTTTTATGATGAGCCCTAACAGCAGCTATATTTACGGTGAAAAGCTTCCCGATAAGCTTTCCTTGGCAGACCAGAATTATCTTATAAAGGATACGGAAAACTGTATCCACAGTGAAAAAATAGATTTTGTAAACCTTTCTGAAGCTTTTATGGCTAAAAAAGACGAGGTGCAGCTTTTCTATAAAACTGATCATCATTGGACTACGAGGGCGGCGGCCATCGCCTTTGAGGAGCTTATGAAAAGGTGGGAAAAGTCCACAGCAGAGGTAAAGCTCGAATATTTCACTGTGACAGACAGCTTTCAGGGTACACTCAGCTCGAAGTCGGGAGTAAGCTCATCGAGCGATATAATAGAAATCTGTGTACCCCAAAGTGAAAAAATTACCTATGTGGCAGATTTCGAAAACGGCGAAAAGAAAAAGGCTACTCTTTTTGATTCCTCCAAGCTGGAGCAAAAAAACAAATATGAGGTTTTCACGGGCGGTAACTACGGGAAAATCGTTATAGATACCACATCATCCAGTAAGGATACCCTTCTTGTCATAAAGGATTCTTACGCTAACTGTATGCTTCCTATGCTGACTCCCTTTTTCGCTAAGATTGTAGTTGTTGACCCGAGATACACCGAAGAGAAGCTTTCGGTGCTGACGGAAGAAAATACATTTTCACATATTCTTTTTCTTTATAATCTCGATACCTTCCTTGCGGATACCTCTCTTAAGGAAGTGCTGAAATAGCAGGCTGTTTACCGATAGCCTGTTGTTTTTATTTTAAAATGTGAAAAAAATTATCATTTTGTCAAAAAACATCGAAAAAACTATTGATTTAAAAGAAAAACTATGATACTATGTGATAAGCAAAATGTTAATATTTATCACATTTTAGGAGAGATTATATGTCAGAAAGCATTAATTTAGCGCTAATGGATCCCGAGGGAGGAGATGGAGAGGATGTGTCTGAAATCAATTTAAGTCTGTCCGTTTCCGGTGAAAAGATTTATCTTATCAGGAAACTGCTTAAGAATACGGGAGAGGAAAACAGCAAAGAGGTAGCAGAATCTCTTATAAGAATGATGTTTCAGGAGAAAAGAGATAATCTTGAGTCAGCCTCCCTGAGCGATTTTGAGGAGGCGGCAACCTTTGTGCTGGGTGAATTCGGAATTCCTGCCCATACCAAGGGCTACAGATATCTCAGAGAAGCTATTGTTCTGGTGGCACAGAGTCCGGTTCTTGTAGAAGGAATAACAAAAAGTCTCTATCCTGCAATCGCAGCTCTTCACGGAACTACATCCACCAGAGTCGAAAGAGTGGTGAGACACGCCATAGAAAGCGGCTGTATGAGGGGAGACACACAAGCACTGTATTATTATTTCCCACACAGCATTTCTAAGGATAAGCTGAAGCCTACCAATGCAGAGTTCATCGCGGTTATGGGAGATGTAGTCAAAAAGAGAGTGTCGAAGAGACAGCTTGTTTTTGCAGACCTTTAAAAAGAAAGAATCACTGCGTTCGCAGTGATTCTATTTTTCTTTTAATTCTTTTCCTTATCATAAAGAAATGATTTAAGGATTTCTTTATTTTTTTCCAGATCCATTTTGAGAACTAACTGTCCCGAAATTCTCGCATCTGTCCAGGTGTCCTCGGCAGGAATCTGCTGCTGCTCTATGTCATAGTGGATGTAGCGAAGAGCAGCTCCTGCGGCAAGGCCGATAAGCTCGCCTTTATTTATATCTGTCGAGATGTTAGGCAGTACCTGCTTTACTATACTCATAAGCTTGAAGGGATTGGTTTTAAGAGCCTTGTTTACTATGGCACCGATAACCTTTCTCTGTCTTTCAGTTCTTCTGAAGTCGTTATCGACATATCTTATACGGCAGTACCAGAGTGCGGTTTTGCCGTTCATGTGGTTGGTGCCCTTTTTGACCTTTTTGAGCTTTACCTCTTCGCGCATATATTTGGCTTCTGCCTCGGTAACACCGTCTACCGTGATTCCGCCCAAAAGGTCAACGAGCTGACGGAAAACCTTGAAATCAACCATAATATAATTGTCGATATCGACTCCGAAGTTATATTCGAGAGTATCCATTACCAGCTGTGTTCCGCCGTAGGAAAAGGCTGCATTAAGCTTAGTATTGTATTTTTTTGAGGGAATGTATACATAGCTGTCACGAAGAAATGAGGTAAGCTTTAATTTTTTATTCTGCTTATCGATGGAAAAGAGCATCATAGTGTCCGAGCGCTGACCCTCTACCTCGCTTCGGGTGTCGCTGCCGAGGAAAAGGATGTTTACTACATCGTCCCTCGAGACGAGAGAGCTTTCATTCACATAGGCGTTAGGTACGATTGTTTCGTCGTAGCTCAGACCGTTGATTGCCGAAATACCGTAGCCGACAAGAGCAATAAACAGAGCCGTAATAATGCCTAAAAAAGAAAGAGTGATAATTTTCTTTTTTGAGACGGGAGCCTTTGGCGGGGGAGCGCTGCGGTGAGAGCCTTCTCTGCTCATTCTTACGGGCTTCTGATGCTGAGGCTGACTTACTCTTGCACCCTGAGGTGTTCTGTTTATTTGAGAGGGGTGCTGAACAGGTCTGGTCTGATGTACCTGTGAGGAGGGTTGCTTCTGAGGGGTGGCTTTACTCTGAGAGGATGAAGCCGGTCTTCTGCTTATCTCGTCATAGCTGTGGGCACCTGCTGAGGAAACGGGTCTGCCCTTAGGAGTTCTGTCCACGGGTCCCTCGCTTATACTGTCCTCTTCGGGAAGATGAACACGGAATTTTTCTTTATCTGAAAAGGCGTTTGAGCTGCCCTTGCTTTTGAAATCAAGAGAAAAGCTTTCGTCAAAATAATCTGTATCTGTAAACTCGTTAGGTGAATAACGGCGGGAGCTTCTATTATTATCTGAACTTTTTTTCTTTTTGTCGGAAAAATAAATATCGTCCATAATATCCTCCTTATGATATTATCATCCTTTTTATTGTACCTCAAAAAGAGCAAAAACTCAATACCTTTTAAATATTATCAGAAAAACTTAAGATATCTCTGCTCCCGTTACTGAAAAAGTATAAAAAGGTATTTTTGAGTAAAAATATTATACGGATAATTAACGGAAAGCGGTGGTAAGATGAATACTCCGAATAATTTAAGAGAGCTGCTGACGGAAAGCGAGAAAAAATTTACGGACCGTCCTGCATTTATTATTAAGAATAGTGAGGGGAGAGAGGCTGAGATAAGCTACGGAAGGCTTAAAAGAGAAGCGGAAGCTCTCGGCACTGCTCTCATATATGAGCTTGGCTTAAAGGGGAAAAAGACGGGGATTATAGGCGAAAATTCCTATGAGTGGTGTCTTTCCTATCTGGCGGTGACCGGTGGTGTAGGAGTAGCTGTACCTATCGATAAGGAGCTTCCCGTGGAGGAAATCGGAAACATTATCTCCTTTGCAGGCATAGAAGCGGTAATATGCGACGGAAAATCGGCTGGAAAGCTTTTGTCGGCAAGATATACTGAAGAACGCGAATTAAAGCTTATCTGTACACAAAGCATAAAAGGCACTCTCTCTTTTTACGAGCTTCTCCGAAAGGGAGAAAAGCATATTTCCGAGGGTAAGAGAGACTATTTTTCCGCAGAAACAGACGGCGATAAAATGGCAGTGCTGCTTTTTACCTCCGGGACTACGGGTATGGCTAAGGGTGTAATGCTTTCTCATAAAAATCTGATTTCCGACCTTGTAAGCGTTTCGGAAAGGATAAAAATTACTGAAGCCGACCGAACTCTCTCAGTGCTTCCTCTTCATCACACCTACGAGGCAATATCCTTTCTTATGATTATTTATTCGGGAGGCTCCATAGCCTTTGCCGAATCCCTGCGCACTCTGAAGGAGGATTTTGCCTTCTACAGACCCACTGCCTTTGTGACCGTTCCTCTTCTTCTCGAAAAGCTTCACAGAAGGATTATGCTTTCTATCGAAGAAAAGGGAAAGAGGAAAAAGG
Organism: Clostridia bacterium; assembly: GCA_017516315.1. GTDB lineage: Bacteria > Bacillota > Clostridia > Oscillospirales > Acutalibacteraceae > UBA6857. Next base: position 45,152 of record JAFXDE010000029.1, read on the forward strand.
TACAGTTTTTTTCCGTCGTTTCTTCGGCTGTAAGTGAGGATAAAAGGAAGAAAATCTTTTCTGATGTACACGCATTTTTCGGAGGACGGCTTAATAAAATAGTGGTAGGTGCAGCGGCACTTCAGAAGGAGGTAGCCGAGGACTTTATTATGTTCGGAATACCCGTTATAATCGGCTACGGTCTTACGGAATGCTCTCCCATTGTAATATGCAACAGCTCCGAAAATCTTGCCACAGATTCGATAGGAAGGTCTTTACAGGGAGTGGAGGTCAGAATCGAAAATCCCGATGAAAAGGGGATAGGCGAAATCTGCGTAAAGGGGCCGATGGTAATGCTCGGTTATTATAAAAACAAGGTGGCTACCGATGAAGTTTTGAAGGACGGATTTTTGCATACGGGGGATCTTGGCTACAGGGATAAAGTCGGAAACTATCACATCACGGGCAGAAAGAAAAATGTTATAGTAACAAAAAACGGAAAGAACATTTATCCCGAAGAAATAGAATATTACCTTCTGAGAAATCCGGTAATAGCAGATGTTATGGTTTACGCGGAGGATGACAGCATAATTAGCGCTCAGATAATACCTGATACAGCGGAAATAGAGCGCAAGCTGAAAAAAACAGCCCCTACTGAACAGGAAATTCATAAAGCTGTTATTGAAGCCGTAAGAAGCACAAACCGAAAGCTGCCTTCATACAAGAGCATTAAAAAGGTAACCTTAAGAAATAAAGACTTTATACGCACCTCTACGAAAAAGATAAAGAGAGACGAAAAGGAAAATAAACAGTAAAAAGCTTACGACCGGGCAAGATAAAAAATTACAGAAAAACCCTTGACAAAAGCCGTTCATAACAGTATAATTGTAAAGTCGTGAGACACGCCGGTGTGGCGGAATAGGCAGACGCAAGGGACTTAAAATCCCTCGGTGGCAACACCGTACCGGTTCAAGTCCGGTCACCGGCACCAAACCAGAAAAATCCGAACCAAATTTTCCAAATAGGAAAAGGGTTCGGATTTTTTGTTTGGTTTTAATTACATACATAAAAAGAGCTCCGCAAATACGGAGCTCTTTTTGGTTGTACGATAATATAATCAATGCATTACATTCTGTTTATAGAATATCTTGATAAAAATGAAATGCTGTCTTTATATTTGTTATATTCTTGTTTTAGAACTTCACGAATTTCAGTTACATCTTCGCTGCAAAGTTTAACATAGTCATATACAGTATCTATATCACGATCGTAAATTCCGGATTCTTTCAAGATTCTCTTTATTGGCTCAGTTTTATAATACAAAAAATTTATATTGTTTAGAATATTATCAACGATATAAGATATGTATCTATGATCAACATTTCCTTGTTTCATAAAAAACAGAATTATATTAAGACATTTAGAAAAATCATACTCTATATAAGAGTTTTTTGTTTTCATAACATCAGATATAACTTGATCTAGTGTTCTGTTGAATGTGCCGATATTCTTCAAGGTCTCGTCAACAATTTTTTTAATGCTTAAACGATTTTTGTTAATTATAAGATTTATAATATTAGCTCTATAATTGAGATATCTATCATAGTCAATATTTTTATCATTAAATATGAGAAGCAATTGATAAACAAGATTTGCTCTAGATGTACGTTTTGGATTATTGATCAAAGCATCTATACTCTGTAGCAGTTTCTCTCTTCTACAAGCATAACTCAGATATAATTTCTTCACTTTATAAAAGGATGAGTAACCTATAACGCTAAGATACTCTTCTTGAGAACAGTTTAAAACTTTTAAAAAATTCAAATACTCTTCATCAGTGAACAGGTCCGTTAAAAACGGACATAGAAAAAACACACCTCCTATGGTAGAATTAAAGAAACTACCATAGGAGGATTTTTTTATGCCAAGAAGTTACATACATATCAAACAATATGAGAAAGAAATATTAGAATTGAAACGACAAGGAATAACTTTGCGAGAAATCGGGAAAAGATATGGATTCACATATGAACAAGTCCATGACTTTATCAGTAGATATAATCGTAACCAAAGAAAAATTATGGCAGGAATACCGTTGAAACCAAAAGGAAGACCAAGAAAGAACAGAAACGAATTGCCACCATCAATTCAACAGTTAAGCAAATTTACACAATTGCAGTATGAACTCGCAAGTAAAGAAAGACAAATAAAACGATTAGAAATGGAAAATGAATTGATACGGGATTTTCTCTCGCTCACAGAAAGGAAGTGAGGATAAGTGTAAAATTTATGGTTATCTATCGTCACAAAGACAAGTATTCGATAAGTGAAATGTGCCGATTTTTTAATGTATCAAGAAGTGGTTACTATGATTATGTTAAAAGAATGGATATTTCTGCGAAAGACTTACCGTTAGCTAAAAAGATAAAAGAATGTCAGGATAAGTGTGGTAGAACATACGGTTATCGTAGAGTACATATATGGCTTGAAAAGAATGGAATACATCGTAATCCTAAGACAATATTGAGGGTTATGCAGAAATACAATCTGTTATCAGTAATCAGAAGAAAGAAATATCGTAATTATGGAGATCACATTCATCGTTATCCAAATCTGCTAAACAGAGATTTTAAGGCTGACAGACCGAATCAAAAGTGGGTTACAGATATATCATATATTAAGACACAACAAGGAACGCTTTATCTATCAGTAATCAGAGATTTGTATGATAATAGCATTGTTGCTTACAAAACCGGGACAGAACAAAACATTAACCTTGTTTTGAGTACAATCAAATTAGCGAAAAGAAAATAGAAGGTCACCGCAGAGCTGCAACTCCACAGTGACCAAGGTTTTCAATATACATCACCAGCATATTTTAACCTGACAAAATCATACGGCATAACGCCCTCAATGTCAAGACGTGGGAACCCATATGATAATGCAATGGCAGAAAACTTTTTCTCAATTCTTAAAACAGAATGTATCTACAGAGCAAAGTTAAAAACTTATGAGGATGCTCGCATCCTCATAAGTGAATACATACACTTTTATAACAACGAAAGAATTCAATTAAAAACAAAACTGACTCCGCTTGAAAAACGAAGTCAGTATGTCGCTTAAATATTAATATTTTCTACCCTAGGGGGTGTTTTTGTGTTGTCTGTACAAATTGGGGCAGTTCAACTCTCAGAAATGAGAATATATAAAGTGAAGGGCTGTAAAAGAACTCGTTTTTTTACAGCCCCTGCTTATGTACGGTTTATCAGAAGCTACAAGAGCCGATCTTCAATTTATATTCCCGATTCCTTGAAATATAAAAGTATCTGTGATATAAAAGCCAAATAAAGGAGGAATTTAATTATGTTTACATTCAGCAAAATTATTTCAGCTGTTCTCGCCTTCGTTATGATGATGCTTCCCACAGCCAAGGCACCTGAACAGCAGTGTAAGCCTGAATTCTCGGGAAGCTTCATTCAGTCCTGGATGACCTGCTCATGGGATGATGAAAGATGGGCAGAGGAAGCGGAAAATATGAAGGAAGCAGGTGTAGAGTATCTTGTTCTCCAGTCTCTGGCAGATATGGGCTATAAGGCAGACGGAGGTCATTGGAATGTTTACTATGACACAGATGTGGAGGCACTCAAGGATGAACCTACGGCGGTGACTGTCTGGAGCCTGCACTGAAGGCATGTCAGGAGGCAGGAATAAAGGTATTTGTAGGACTTTCGATGTTTGATGATTTCTGGAATGAGTCAGGCATGGGTTCACTCTATCAGGATGTTTGCCGTGTCGCCGGAGATATGGTAGAGGACATATACGGCAAATACGGCGAAAAATATAAGGACAGTCTGTACGGCTGGTACTTTACTCCCGAAATCAGTAACGGCTTACTCTGTCAGCTCTCCATCAGCGGAATCATAAAGGGTATAAACCATCTCATTGACAGAATCAATGAGGTTGATGCGGCTAAGCCTCTTCTTATGAGTCCCTTCTATTCCGAATATATTGCCACGGGACCCATTGTAACTCTTAGTAACTATGTCAGATTTTTTGATAAGGTTAATTTCAGAGACGGCGACATTTTCGCTCCTCAGGATGCAATAGGCGCCAAATGGACAAGAGAGAAAAACCTCGAAATGACCTGGAGACTTTATAAAGCGGCAGTGGATACCTGTGATGCTGATATTAAGCTCTGGGCTAACTGCGAGAACTTTGACGGTGCAGTTGCAGAGGGTGTTCTGGAGGGCTTCCTTTCACCGAAGGCTACAGAGCATACATCTAATGTCACTGCGACTCTTGATAACTTTGTCCGTCAGATGGACATCGCCTCGAAATATGCAGAAAACATTATTACCTTCTCATATAATCATTACTACAGTCCCTCGAATGTGAACCCCGCATTTATCAATACATACTATGATTATGTGGCAAAGGGCTATCAGCTTGAAACTCTGGCACCTCAGGCTCCCGAAAATATGAAGAAGCAGCAGACAGAAAACGGTGTAGAGCTTTCCTGGGATGAGGTGGAGGATAATATTGGAATCGCATATTACCGTCTAGAAAAGGACGGAAAATTCCTCGCCAGAATCGATAAATACTACGGCTGGGAAGAGAATTCGTACACTGATGAAAACGCAAGTGCAGACAGCATATATACTATAGAGGCTGTCGATGCCGCAGGAAACACCACAGGCAAAATAACAATAGGCTGGAACAGCTAAAAAAAAACAGTCCGATATAAAACATAAACCGAGCAGAGAACAAAAACTCTGCTCGGTTTTTATTATTATTCGGTGGGAAAGGAGACTTCAAAGACTGTTCCGTTTTCATCGGTGCTTTTTATTTTTATGTCACCGTTATGTAGCTCACATATTCTTTTCGATATGGCGAGACCTATGCCGTAGCCGCTGCTTTTATGAGAGAGGTCACCCTGAAAGAATTTATCAAAGGCGTGCCGTGCTTCCTCCTCGCTCATTCCCTTGCCGCTGTCAGCAACTGTGACGGTTAAAAGATTGCGATGCTTAGTAATTCTGATTGAAATTTCTGAGCAGGGAGGTGAAAACTTGACGGCATTATCTATGAGATTTATCCACAGCTGCTGTAAAAGCTCACTGTTGGCGCTGATGAAATGCTCATCACATTCGAAATTAACAGTTATGTTTTTCTCTGTCCACTTATGGGCAAGAAGAATGATAACCTGCCGTATCTGCTCTGTTATGTTGTATTCGTGCTTATCCGTAAGCAATGTCTGATTGTTGAGCTTTGTAAGATTGAGTACATTGGATGAAAGCTGAGACAGTCTTTCGCTTTCGCTGATAATGATGTCGAGGTATTCTTTTCTTTCCTGCTCGGTAAGCTCTGAGTCCTTGAGCATTTTTGCAAAGCCTGAAATAGAAATAATCGGAGTTTTGAATTCGTGGGAGAAATTATTGATAAAATCATTTCTCATCGCTTCCACATTCTGCAGCTCCTTAGACATAACATTCACTCGCTCAGCGACTCTGCGCACGGAGCGGATGCCGTTTTCCTTTACATTGACATTCAGCTCTCCCTCGGTGATTTTACCGAGAGCGAGATAAGAATTACGCAGAGGCAAAAGCACATAATTTCTGAAAACCACGGAGAGAAGCACACCGATAACGAGGCTTATCAGCATCAGGAGATAGGTTCCCGAGTGTCTTGGCAGCATCTCTATGTCGAGGAAGGGGGTACGGTTAATTGCCGTATAGATGAGAAAGAGTGCCGTGGAGGACACGGAGATAAGCGAAAAGACAATGACGGACATAATCAAAGCCAGCTTCACTCTTTCCTTAATCCTTTTGTATGATTTTTTCTTTTTCATTGGTTGATCACCGCTTTATAGCCGATACCCTTGATGGCAATTATGGTAAATTCGGGAAAATCGCCGAAACGTTTTCTCAGACGGTTGATGTGTACATTCACCGTGGTATCTACGGAGGTGGAGTTCATACCCCATATTTCATCCATCAGCTGGAGACGGGTAAAGATTTTATCAGGGTAGGAGAGCAGCTTGAAAAGCAGATAAAATTCCTTTTTAGGCAAGGTCTGACTTACACCCTTTCTTGACACGGTGAGAGCATTATAGTCGAGGGTAACATCGCCTATCCTAAGCCTTTGCTCATTGGCTATGCTTGCTCTGCGAAGAAGTGCCTTAATCCTGTAAATGAGCTCCGTTTCGTCTACGGGCTTGGTGAGATAGTCGTCTGCACCTACTATGAAGCCCTTATATTTGTCCTCGGGAAGCTGTTTGGCGGTAATCATAAGAATAGGAATATTCAGACCGTTTGACCTGATTATTTCTGTCAGCTCGTAGCCGTTCATTTCGGGCATCATAACATCCAGCAGTACAAGGTCAATATAAACCTCATCGAGCTTTTTCAGTGCATCGACACCGTTGCTTGAAAGCTCGACCTCATATCCCGCATTGGTCAGAATAACCTGCATAAGCCTGGCGGAGTTTTTGTCGTCTTCTACGACCAGAATCTTAAACATATAAATTGTCTCCTTTCTGTAGGAAAGACAGAGTAATTTCTCAATCAGCATTTTACCTGTTCAGAATTAACTGAAAATTAACTGCAGAGTAATTTTACAGATTGTTCATAATAGCGTGGCAAAAGTTAACTTTAAGTTGTTAGTGCTGTGATTAAATTTCAGTGTGTGTAATTGTGCCCTTAAGGGGGAAGTATGCCCTGAGGAGGGGAGAAAACAGCACGGAAAAATTTCAAATAGGGTAACCTATTTATTAAGGAGAAAATAAATGTTTGAAGGAAGTAAATACGCATACTACGGTATGTATTTAGTGGGTTTTGCGATAATGATGCTCGTTAATCTTAAAACCTATAAAAGATATGAGCTGACGAAAAAGACAGCGGTAATTTTTACCCTTATAACTTATGTTGCCGGTGTGTACGGTGCATCAATGATGGGTAATATGTACAGTTCCGCAATATTAAAATATGGCGGAACAAATTCAAGCGTTGCTATTTTTGGTGCTGTCGTTTTCACACCGATTATTATGACGGCGGTTTCCTTGCTTGCAAACAAGCCCTGGCGAAAGGTTATGGATTTACTCGCACCGGGAATATTCATCATTCTCACCTGTGCGAAATTCGGTTGCTTCATGGCAGGTTGTTGTGTAGGTAGAGAATGCAGTTTCGGTATATATAATCCTGAATACGAAGCGACTCTTTTTCCCTCTCAGCTTTTTGAAAGCATAACTATGTGCTTTGTGATAGCTTTCTGCTTCTGGTTCGGCTTCAGAAGCGGCAAGTGTAAATCAGGCGCTCTTTATCCCGTGACAGCGGCGGTTTACTCCGTAACGAGATTCTGCTGGGAGTTTATGAGGTATTATCCGAACGATGATATCAGACATATTATGTTCGGCTTAACCTTCTGGCAGTTCTGGTGTCTGGTAACTATAGTAATTTCCGCCGTATGGCTCTTACTGCTCAGATCTCATAAGCTTATTATAATAGAAAAGAAATATAATGATTTCTATCTCGACGTTAAAACGAAGATTTTAAACAGAACGAAGAAAGACATCGTTCATCATAACAGCAACAAAAAGAAATATCAGAAGAAAAAATAACTGAGTTATTTATAGTTTTTATTTAAACTTTAAATATAAAAATCTGATTTACGGGAGGTGTGTTAGTTCAGACCGATTACTCATTCTAAATGAGTAACAGACGAATACTCATTTATAATGAGTAAAAAAACGAAAAAATTTTACAGGAGGAAAAAACATGTTAGTAACAAAAAGAGAAGTCAGACAGGCTTCTAAAAAGCTCTTAAGTGTGTTACTTGCGGTCGTTATGATTATGACCAGCATGAGTGTGTGCTTCGGCTCTGTAGCCTTCGCTGCAGGAACAGATGTAGATGTAACTGCACTCGCTAACGCACTTAAGTTTGACAGCGTTAAGAATGCTACCTTCTCAGGCTCAGCTAACGACTACACTGTCAGCGATCCTGACGGCAAGGTTCTCGCCGCCGTGGAGGCTTATTTCGCAGCAGTAGACGCTATGGCGAATAAGAACCCTGCTATTCGGACACCCTCTTCGGGCTCTTCTGATATCGCTCAGACGGGTGAATCATCAGACAAGACCTACAGAACCATCAATCATCTGAATGCCAGAGTGAAAACTCTGCTCAGTGATAAGATGGGCAGTGACTACACAGACTATAATGTTGATGCGTTTATCACCGGCCTTTTAGCAGGCTCCACAGTAAGCGAAGGCACAACAATGGTTGACGGCTCAGCAAGCACATCAAACAACACTACTGTTCCCGGCACTCCTCTCGCTGCAGCTCCCGAAGTAAAGCTTACAGTTATGATGGAAAGTGCTGTCACAGGTCACACTCTTGACAGTCTTCCTGACAGCGTAGTTACATCTAAGACCTTTACTGTAAAGCATGCAAATACCAACTACGACTATAAGTATGACTTTACAGACGGCGGTCGTTGTGATGATGACAAATATGAGCACGACTATTGGTTCTATTACAACTACAGCTCATATTCAAAAGAAGACGGTGCATCTAAGTCCACACAGACCATCAAAAATACACAGTCTACTCTGGAGGCTTATGTTGATTACTTCTCAATGGATATGGATGAGCTTTATGCTGTTGATGCCGCTACTCTTGACACAGTAAGCACTGCTGTGAAAAACGCTAAAGCAAATGTCGTAACTGGCTTCGGTGCAGGTGTTTACACTCACTTCTTCTCAGCCTATAATGTTGAGAAGCTTACAGGTGACATAGTTATCGCTAAAGAGCTTCAGGTTCTCGCTCCCAAGCTTCTCAAAGCCTATGAGGATATGGAAAAGGGCTACGGTGATATCATTACCGATAAAGCCGCTCTTAACACTCTCGCACAGACTATGAAGACAGCTATGGATGCTTATGATGCAGCCTCTGCAGCTGCCAAGACCTATGTTACAGAGGCAGGCTTCATCCGCGCAGATGTAGAAACCTTCTACAGCAAGGTTCTCCGTGAAATCGAGCTTATCGAGCTTCGTGAGCTTATCGAAGAAATCACACTTGGCATTTTACCCTTTGCCGCTTATACCGTTGACAGTATCGCTGACGGCTCCGTAACATCAGCCGATATCGGTGCGGCACTTACCGCTATCGCCGGATATGAGGGCCGCTTGGATAAGTACAATGCAGCTGATGTTGAAGCTGTAGCAGGTGCTGATTTCCGTACCGGTATCACTAATCTCAAACAGCAGCTTTCATATCTTAAAACTGTAGCAGGCTATGAGGATGATTTCAGTGCAGAGTATGAAAAATTCGCTTCCGAAATCTTCTCCGTAACCGATGCAAACGGTGACATCGATACTCTCCTTTCTGCTCTTAAGAGCTATGACGGCTGGTACACAGGCCTTAAGGCTCTTATCGCTGAAATGAAGTCCGCTCTCGGTGAAGAAGTAGCCGAAAAGCTCTTCGATGACCTTAATAATGTAATGACAGAGCGTATGGATGATGCTTATGTAGCACTCAACGCTTTACTCGAGGCACAGATTGACTATGCTTATGATCTCTTTAAAGCTTATATAAGCACTTACGGTGAAATGGTTAACATGCTTACCGTTTCTGAGTATAAAGCTATGCAGGCCTCTATCGGTCTCATCAATGCTGGTGCCTACAGCTTCCTCAACGGTACAGATCACTTCGAGCTTTCCGCTGAAGCAGTAGCCAAATACGAAGAAATGCAGAAGGACTTCCCCGAGTATGAGGAGTTCCTTAACAGCAAGGGCTTTGCTACATATCAGCAGACATTTATGCCTGATCTGGAGAGACCTGACACAGAAAAAGACATCGCCCGTGAAAATGAAGACGGTGTTTATAAGACATCTGACGAAGATATCGAGGCTATCATCAGCCTTCTCGATGCTCTCCTTCAGAACGATGCAGTAAAGGATCTTCTCGGCAGCTTTATTAATAAGGACGAAGAAGGTAATCCCACAGGCGAGCCCTTCGACCTGGCAACTCTTGTTTCAGGCCTTATTGAAGGCATGGTATTCTCTGACTCTCTTATCAATACAGTAATTCAGTTTGTCTATCCCGCAGTAGCCAATATCTTTACTGAGGTATGGATGGGTATCGATCCCTGGATAGATGATCCTGCGATGGCTGTTATGGGACAGACTGTATCAGTTAAAGCTGACCTCTATCTTAATACTGTAGAAGAAGCTACAGCAGGTCTCGGCTTACCCATCTTTCCCGCTGATCTCGCAGCCGCTATCAGAAGCAGCTATTCACAGTTCAGTGCTGTGGCCGATGTTCTCGATGACGCTACCACCAAGGCCTATATTGCTAAGGCTCCTGACGGAAGCTGGGATGAAAGCACACGCAAATCTCCTTGGGATGATGCTGTTCTCTATAGTGAAAATGTAAATGAAGAAACAGGCGAAACCACTAAGACTCTTAACCTTGACTGGGGTATCGATGAGCTCGAAGGCGAGGCTAAGCGTGAACGCTTCCTTCAGGCTGTTCAGGCGGCTCTCTGCGGTCTCGAGCCTATCCTTCTCGCTCTCCTCTGTAATACTCCTATGGAAAGATTCAACGCTTTCATCGGTAGCGGTTACGGTAAAGACGGTCTGAACGGCTTTAATGCCGGTGATGTTCTCTTCTGGAAAAACGTTACACTCAGCGACATAGAGCTTGATATTCATACTATCGATCTCAGACTTAATGCTACGGCAAACGACGGCTACAATAATGTAATCGCTCCTCTCTTTGAGCTGCTCGGCGTTACTGCTCCAGACGGCAGAAGCTTCACATCCTCAAGAGATGTTATCGAAAAGGGCCTTCTTCAGCCTCTCGATGCAGTTATTGCCAAGCTGGCCGCAAACCCTGTAGCAACTCTTCTGGAAATTCTTCCCAACCTTGCTTATGCTGTTGAAGCAGATATGCTTCTTCCCAAGCTTAATTATCTCGCTACAAACATTTCCTATTCAGCAGGTGCCACTATCAATGCTGACCTGAATGACTGTACTTGCAGTGTCGGTCTTATAGGAATGCTCCTTCCTTATCTTGACAGTGTTGTTACAGATATGACAGGTCTGACATGTAGTGGAGGTGTTATCCAGAATGTCCGTTCTGACGATGTTATGACTGATAACCTTCCTGTTGAAATCGCAGGCATCATCAATATCGAGGACCTTCTCGGCGATGTAGACCTTACCTCCTTCGCAGGTATCTGGGATATGCTTGCAGGCTCCGTTGACCTTCTCGCAGGTATGGAGGCTCCCAACGCAGGCATCATCGCAACTCTCGGTGCACTCGGTACTGTTGATACCAAGAGATCACAGGCAGACTACGAGCTTCCCGCAGCCGGTAAGGCCTACCACATCGAAGCCAATAAGGCTGATGTTCTCGTATATCTGCTTAAGTATGTTCTCGGCAGCGGTCTTATCGACGGCCTCGTAGAGAATCCCGAAGGCATCGTTGCTGACCTTCTCACTGCTCTCAGTGAAAAGCCCGACACAGTTCTCGCTGCAGTAGTCGAGCTTCTCAATCAGAAGGAATACGACACTCTCAGAGAATTTGAATGGTTTAACGGTTTCGTTAACGGTGAATCCGTAGTAGGTAACTCCGCTAACGCTATTTACCTCAACCCCGAAAATGACTGGACAGAGGCAAAGGCAGAGTATCTGTACAAAAACCTTGATGCACTCGTTAGCGCTATCCTTACTATGGCAGGCGCAGATTTCGACCTCGGTGCTACCATCGACGGTGCTATCAGCGGTCTTCTCAGTGACAAGACACTCACTGCTCTTGCTAAGCTTCTCGGAAGCATCGCTGACATTAACAGCCTTATCGCAGGCGAAGATGCTGCAGAGCCTCTTCCTGTTGATGTTGCAGCTCTCCTGACAGAATTCCTCGGCATTGATTTGAGCGTTTATGCTGACTATGCTGACATCGCAGAAGACGAAATCATCGACTTCGGCGTAGATGCAGGCACAACCACCTTTGCAGCCGCTCTCGCAGATATGCTTGAGCCTCTCTCCGCAGTTCTCGACTTCATCCTCGCAGGTGAAAACCTCGTTATCACCGTTGAAGACGAAACAGTAGAGCTTGTAGGCTATGACGGCTATAACAATGCTATCATTCCTCTCCTCGAAGCATTAGACTGTGATATTGCAGTAAATCCCGAAAACGCACTCGAAGCTATTCTCACAGCACTTATTGGCAAGATTGAAGCTATCACAAAGTCAGAAACACCCATCAAGGATATTATCGACCTTCTTCCCGGTGTATTCTACTTCATCGCATCCAAGGGCCTTTCAGTTTCCGTAAGAAACCTTCTCCAGCCCGTATATGTAATCCTTGATACCGTAAGACCTATTTACGACCTTGACCTCAATGCTACGATTAACGGTCTTCTTCCCGAAGACTTCGGCATTATGCTCAATATTGACGACATCGGTATCGAATTTATCTTCGATCTTCTTAAGAAGCTCGTTCCCGACCTTGACCTTTCAGCACTTAAGGATGTTATCTATGACATCTGTAATGAAATCGGTGTAGAATACGAATCAAAATCTACTCTCCAGGATGACTGGAAGAAGGGTGCATACAGTGAAAGCTTCAGCGCCGCTGACCTTCTCACAGTAGTTCTCTCCTTCGTTCTTGAATGGGCAACTATCGAAGACAATGCCAAGGCTCTCGATGAAATGCTCGGTACAGACGGCATCATCGCCGCTATCGGCACAGTATTTGAGTCAGTTGAGCTCGAATACGGCACACCTGACTGGATGTACTGGTTTGAAACAGAGGAGGAGTTCAATTCCTATGTAGACGGAAACACTACTCTTCCCGATACTCTCCTTGCACTCGAATATCCCAACGACTGGTCAGAGGAAGCAGCACAGTATATCGCTGACAACCTTGGCTCACTCGTAGATATGGTACTCGGCCTTATCGAAATCGACGGTGTGAAGTATGCTTCACTCGCTGAGCTCGTAAATGCCAAGCTCGATGTATTCAATGCTGAAACAATCAATAAGATTATCGCTCTTATCACAGATATCCTCGCTGAGGTAGACGATAACCTTCTTTCCGTTGGTTATCTCCTTGATGTAGACCTTGTAGGTCTTAAGAACTACACCTGCACAGCAGAAGTAAATGATGTTAAGTCTTTCGCTGCTGAGCTCGCTTCTATTCTTACCACCTATGCAGGCGGTCTTGTTGACTGGCTCTTCTTCGGTGATGATTTCCGCTTCGCCAAGAAGTCCGACAGCACAGACACCATCGTTATCAACGGCGGTCTCGGTTATGAAAAGGGTCTTGCACTTGTTCTCGAGGCTCTCGGCTGTGACCTTCCCGAAAAGGCAACTGTTGAAAGCGTTCTCCTTGCACTTGCAAACAGAGTTGACGCTATCCTCGGTGACAATATGGTAAATGAAGTTATCGATCTTCTTCCCAACCTCATTTACTTCCTCAATGCAAACGGTGCATCCGTAGCAGTAAACAACCTTCTCGCTCCCGTTTATGCACTTCTCGACAAGATTAACGGTCTCGGCATTCTTGAGAATCCCATCGATCTTGCAGGTCTCCTCGGCTTTGATCTCAAGTATCTTTCACTTGAAGACATCCTTACTCTCGTTAAGGAGAAGACAGGTCTCGACCTTGCAGCAGTAGAGGAAATCCTCGTAGATCTCTGCCTCGGTAAGATCGAAAAGAAGACATACACCTACAAGATGGTTGTAGACAGAAAGGATACAGTAACACTTATCCTTACCACAGCACTTATGCTTGTCAAGGACGAAGCCTTTGCAGCTAAGCTCGAAGAAATGCTCGGTACAGATATGATTTCTGCTATCAAGACAGTATTCGAATCCGCTCCCGTGACCTACAGCACTCCCGACTGGTATGCTCTCGACGGAAACGATGTGGATTACGATAACGCTACAGTAGGCGTAATCAAGTATGCTATCGAGTATCCCAATAACTGGACAGAGGAAAGCGCTAAGTATGTAGCAGAGCTTCTGGAATCTGATGAATTTGACAAGCTTGTAGCAGGTCTCATCGACAGCAGCTATGCTTCTCTCGGTGATCTTCTCGCAGATAAGGTTGACATTTACACACCCGCACTCCTCGAAACAATTCAGAAGGCTCTCGGTGACCTCATCGGCGGTCTCGATGAAAGCCTTAAGGACCTCGTAAATGTCGGTCTCGGCGCAGCTGACGCACTTCTCGGTGCAGATGTTCAGGGCCTCCTTGACTATGATGTATCCGGTGTTAAGGATAAGGAAACCTTCGTAGCAGCCTTCACAGGTATGCTTATGGAAGTAGAAGGACTCGTTGACTGGCTCCTTCTCGGTCAGAGCTATGAGCTCTTTGTTGATGATAAGAACGATAACGGCGAATACGATAAGGGCGAACAGATTATCACTCTTAACGGCGGCCACGGCTATGCCGAAGGTCTCGCACTCGTTCTCGAAGCACTCGGTGCAGAAAATCTTCCCGATGTTTATGATATGGAGGAAATCGACACAGAAGAAGTAGTAAGCGCAGTTCTTACCGCTGCCTTCGACAGAGTGGATGCTATCCTCGCTGATCCCGTTGCAGAGGTATTTGAGCTTCTTCCCAATGTTCTCTACTTCATCAATGCTAACGGCCTCACCGTAGCAGTAGACAACCTCCTCGGTGCTGTAAATGCACTTCTTATCAAGCTTGAAGGCCTCGGTGTTGAGCTTGACATCGCATCACTTGTTGACTTCAGTGAAATCCTCGGTGTTGAAACAGAGCTTGCTCTCGATAACATCACTATGGAAGCTGTAATCGCACTCGTTGCAGAGCTTACAGGTCTCAACCTCGATAAGATTGCAGATGTACTCGTTGGCTTCGCACTCGGCAGAGTAGCCGCTTACGACTCAGTAAGCAGTGCAGACATCACAGCTAAGATGTACTATCACGACGACTTCGCTAAGTATGATATGATTACCGTACTCGCTACAGTAGCTATCATCACACTTACAGACGAAGCAAATGCTGATAAGGTCAAGGAGCTTCTCGGCGAAGATATTTATCAGCTCGTTCTCAACCTCATCAATATGGGCGAGGTTCCCGTTCAGGAATTCGGCTGGCTCTTTACAGATAAGGCTGATACTGATGAAGTATTCTCAGTAATCGGTGCGGAAGGAATCTTCGAAAACTTCACCTACGGTGAAATCTACACAGAAGAGATGGGACAGTATATCGCTGACAATTTCGGTGAATTCGTAAATAACGTAATCTACCTTCTCGGTATTGACATTAACGGTGACGGACAGACTGAAGCCGGTCTCACAGACCTTATTAACGGCTTGCTCGGCGGCTCACTTTACAACAGCGCAAATGTTACAGCTATCCGCGATGCTCTCGCAGGTGTGCTCGAAAATATCACCAAGCTCGAGGTAAACGGTGCGGTAGTAGGCGGCATCATCGCTGATGTGCTCAAGACAGCAGGTATCGCTGACATCAAGGCTGTAGCCGATGTCAGAGTAGATGAATTCGAAAACGACAGAGAACAGTTCGTTGCAGCTCTCTGCGATGTACTCGAGCCTCTCTACGGCATTCTTAGGTATGTGCTTGCTGATGAAGACATCTCCTTCTTTGTAAATATGGAAAAGACAGATGCCATCACTCTTAGAGGTGCAGAGGGCTACGCTTACGGTATCATTCCTCTCCTCGAGACTCTCGGCTGTGAAAACATTCTCACTCCCGCTGAATACTATGCAGCAGTAGAGGCTGACGGAGGTGTGCTTCTTACATCTATCCTTGATCCTCTTCTTGACAGAGTAGATGCTATCCTTGCAGGCGATACCGCACAGGAAATCCTCAATATGCTCACCAACCTTATCTACTTCGTAAACTCCAACGGTGTTGACACAGTAGTTAAGAATACACTTAATGCAGTCTACGGACTTCTTGCAGCCATTGAGCCCATCGCAAAGATTGATCTTTATGAGCTCATCGGTATCGACCTTGCAGAAATCGACTTTGAATGGATTATGGATAAGCTCTTTGACGCTCTGGCAAAAGCAGGCTATGAGTTCACGATGGAGGACATCGACTATGTAGCGTCTCTTACCGTCGGTAAGCTCGAATCCTTCACATCAGCCAACGGCAAAACAGCCTACAGAATGGTTTATGCTGAAGGTGAGGAGATCGGTGACAAGAAGGAGCTTGTGACAGTAGTTCTCAGCCTTATTGTAACCTTCCTTACACATGAGCAGAACCGCAAGGTAGTTCTTGATTTCCTCAGAGATGAGCTTTGTATGTCCGATGAGGCAAGACCTTATGTACAGGCCGTATTTGACTTCATTGCTGACTGCATAAATAATACTCAGCTCGGAACCGAGTCTGTTCTGGCAGCGCTCTATTATGTATACTTCGGCGTTGATGTCGGTGTAGATAATACTGCCGCCGAAAAGAAAAACCTCGATCAGCTCTGGAGAGATGCACTCGCTGACCTCAGAAAGGAAAATAACGCAGCGGCTGATTTGATTGAAGAAATTCTCGGATGGGATATTTTTGAAGATCTTATCGATACTGACGGTCTCGCACCTAACGGCTTCATCAGATTCTTCCAGAAGATTGTCGACATTTTCAGATCCATCATCGAATGGTTTAAAAACTTATTTAACAGAGCTGAACCCGCAACGGTTTAAGGATTTGTTAAAAGACTGAATAAGCAAACAGGCAGCCGCAAACGCGGCTGCCTGTTTTGTCAGTTTGACAAATGGGCGGATTTGTTCAAAAAAGAACAAAAAAAATAAAAATGATGTGTTTTTTTTGCCAGCAAAGAAAGGTTATGTTATACTGAAAAGGTGATAATACTGTTCTTTCACAACAGTACAGGCATCGATATTGATAAAACGTAGACAGTGTATATGGAAAAGGAAGGGAAGGTCGGAATAGTTTCTAAAGCAAAAAACATACTTACGACCGCAAAGGAATATTGGACGGAGCCACCGAAGGGTAATTATATTCTCTATAAAGAGGTGGCGACTCTCAGCGGTGCAGGCTTCGGCGTCTACTGGATGACGCTTCTTTCGGGTACCATCAGTCTTGATGCATCGAGCTTTCTGGTTGGTGCCAGTATAGGTCTCAAGTCCACCGATCTGCAGATTATGGCTATTATAGCAAATATCATAGGTATACCTATCGGTATTTTCCGTGCTTGTTAAGACAAGGACACAGAAACACTGATTCCGTTCAGAGGCGGTAATTTTAAATACCCCTCTACTTTCTTACGGACATTTTTTGAGCAAAAGAGAACCATCGAACCCAAAAGTTTTCAAATTGTTTACAACTAACTTGAAAAACAATTCTCACCTATACGCACAGGGAGAGGCCAAGTGGAAACCCAAAAATCAAATTGTTTTCAAAATGTTTACAACCCGCCGCAAGAAAAGTTGCAAAACAAAAAAGCCGCTACATAGGCAACAGAAACAAGCGTGGAGAGAAAATCTCACCGCGCTAATATTCTGTTGGGTCACTATGTAACAGCTTTTAAATAAAGCTAAATATAAATCGATGTGTGTGGCCGTTTGAGCAAAGCATTTAAAGTAGTTGTAGTTTCGCCAAGCTCAACAAAAACATCGTGACGGTGGTATGATATATTATTTTGAAAAATTTGACAACGGGAAATTTGTCGAAGGGTTTAAAAAATTTTTTACGGTCAATAATATTTAGTTTGGGCTTTTGAAAAAAACTTTTTATCTCCCCATATATACCACGACATAAGGAAGGGTGAAATGTTCCAAGATTTTCAAAAAAGTTGAAAAAATTTTGTATGAAGAGAAAAGTGACGCAGTATTCGTATAACCAAAATTTGATTTTGTTGGTTTGTTGCCTGCCGCATAACACCGGCGTGTTTGAAATTTTTTCTGAGTATTATTGAATTATTACATCCTTCCTTGAAGGCATAAAAAGAAGACACCTACCGTCGGGTAAGTGTCTTGGGTAAGTACTAAAATCTATTAGTTGTTTGTATTTAATTTTTCAATAAAGTTTTCTTGATTGCAAATGCTGAAAGAAAAATTATTTACTACGCGGTCAATGTCAACAGATGAGTCGGGATAATACTTTTCTTTGAGAAACAGAAGAACAACTTTGAAAAGTTCTTTGCTGATTGTTGCTTCAGCTTCGTTGCAAGTTTGATAATAGATGTTGCAGATTTTATTTTTGTTTTCTCCGTTTTCAAATTCAAGCAGTTCAGGATTGTAGATGAGATAAAAAAATCTTATCGGTTTGTCAGCATACTTTTCTTTTTTCAAGATGGCTGTGCCGACACCGAGCAGGTGACTTATCATTTGCTTCAAGTCGAAATACTCTACTGTATTACCATTGCACCTAAAGGCAACTTCCATTTCATGCTCTTTACCTTTTGTTAAATCCATATCAATGGTAACAGGGGTGTTATCACTTTGGCTTATGAAATCGTACAGTTCAAAATATTTCTGACCGTAAAATTTATTTTTCTTCGAATAAGGTTCTCTGCATTTGGCTTCAACAAAGACATAGCTGTCTGAAGTTTCTTTGAAGCCATCAAGATTTGCTGTGCCACCGACGGTAGTTGGCAACTGTTCTTCAAACTTAAAACTTTTATCATGCTTCATAAGGTTGTAGATAAACCTACTCGACGAACCGAAGGATGCTATTTTGGGCGGATAGATATTTTGGCCGACCTTTCTCTCGTCAAGCTCTTTACCGTCACCGTTTTTGTAGTTATCATAAGCCGCAGAATGGTTAACTTTCATATCATCACAAAACTCTTCCCAGGAGCTGTTGCTTATGTAATTTGGATATGTTTTGCCGTTAACAACATAACCGGCATTGAGACC
>JAFXDE010000030.1 GCA_017516315.1 Clostridia bacterium
AAAATTTACAAAGGAATGGAACGGATTTATCGAAGGCAAATGGTGTGAGGAAATCAATGTCAGAGAATTCATTCAGAAAAACTACCGTCCTTACATCGGCGACGAAGGCTTTCTTGAAAGGCCCACAGAAAAGACAAAGAGACTCTACGGTGCTTTAGAAGAGAAATTAAAGGAAGAGCGCGAAAAGGGCGGCGTTATCGGCATCGATACCGGTACGGTTTCTTCTCTTATGAACTACCCTGCTGCCTATCTTAAAAAGGAAGACGAGCTTATCGTAGGTCTTCAGACAGGCGCTCCCCTGGTCAGAAGCGTTAACCCCTTCGGCGGTATCCGTATGGCAAGAAGTGCCTGCCGCGCTTACGGTTATGAGCTTTCTGAAAAAATCGAAAGAGAGTTTTTATACAAGACAACACACAACGACGGCGTTTTCAGAGTTTACACCGATTCTATGCGCGCTATGAGACATACAGGTATTCTCACAGGTCTGCCCGATGCTTACGGAAGAGGCAGAATCATCGGCGACTACCGCCGTATCGCTCTCTACGGTGTGGACGCTCTCATCGAGGAGAAGCAAAAGGATAAAAGAGAGCTCGGCAGAAAGCGTATGACGGAAGAGAATATAAGACTTTCCGAGGAGCTTTACAAGCAGATAGACTTCCTCGGCAAGCTCAAAAATATGGCCGGTCTTTACGGTATAGATATTTCCCGTCCCGCAAACAACGCACAGGAAGCCATTCAGTGGCTCTATTTCGGCTATCTTGCCGCCAATAAAGAGCAAAACGGTGCTGCTATGTCCTTAGGCAGAACAGGCACCTTCATCGATATTTACATCGAAAGAGATATGAGAAACGGCCTTCTCGACGAAGCAGGCGCACAGGAGCTTATCGATCAGTTCGTTATGAAGCTCCGTATGATAAGACAGCTCCGTACACCCGAATATAACGAGCTTTTCGGCGGTGACCCCATGTGGATTACCGAGGCCGTAGGCGGTATGGGAGAGGACGGCAGAACACTCGTTACCAGAACCTCCTTCCGTTTCCTTCACACTCTTTATAATCTCGGCTCTGCTCCCGAGCCTAACCTTACGGTTTTATGGTCAGAGAAGCTGCCCGAGGCTTTCAAGCGCTACTGTGCAAAGGTTTCTATCGAAACTGACTCCATACAGTACGAAAACGACGACATTATGCGTCCCGCCTACGGTGATGACTACGCTATCGCCTGCTGTGTAAGTGCTATGAGAATCGGTAAGCAGATGCAGTTCTTCGGCGCAAGATGTAACCTTCCCAAGGTCCTCCTTCTCGCTCTTAACGGAGGTAAGGAAGAAAAATACGGAATGGAAATCGGACCTCAGATGGAATCTGTAGGCGAAGGCGTTCTCGACTACGAAGCAGTCCGTAAGCGTCTCGACTACTACTTAAGCTGGCTGGCAGGCGAATATGTGGATACGATGAATGTCATCCACTTTATGCACGATAAATATGCCTACGAGAAAACACAGCTCGCTCTTCACGATACAGATGTAGACCGTGTTATGGCTTTCGGCGTAGCAGGTCTTTCCGTAATCACTGACAGTCTTTCAGCCATAAAGTACGCTAAGGTGCGCCCCGTATTCGATGAAAGAGGCATTATCTGCGACTTCATTACCGAGGGCGACTTCCCCACCTACGGTAATGACGACGAGCGTGCAGACGAAATCGCAAAGGAGCTTTTAGACCGCTTTATTACCGAGCTTCGCAAGAATCCTACATATAAAAACGCCACACACACTCTCTCTGTTCTCACTATTACAAGTAATGTAGTTTACGGACAGAAAACCGGCTCCACTCCCGACGGAAGAAAAGCAGGCGAGCCCTTTGCTCCCGGTGCCAATCCTATGCATAACAGAGAAAAGAACGGCGCTCTCGCCTCTCTTAACTCTGTAGCTAAGCTCAAATACGATTCCTGCCGTGACGGTATTTCGAACACCTTCTCCATCGTTCCCGATGCTCTCGGTAAGGATGATGAAGAGAGAAAGGATAACCTCGTTTCCGTTCTCGACGGTTACTTTACACAGAATGCTCACCACATCAATGTAAATGTTCTCGACAGACAGAAATTAATCGATGCTATGGAAAATCCCGACCTTTATCCCAACCTGACAATCCGTGTTTCCGGCTATGCCGTTAACTTCCATAAGCTCTCCAAGCAGCAGCAAAAGGAAGTTATCAGCCGTACCTTCCACGAAAGATTCTGATTATGAAGGGTTATGTACACTCTCTTCAGTCTATGGGTACTGTTGACGGACCCGGTGTAAGAGCAGTTCTTTTTACTGAAGGCTGTCCCCTGCGCTGTGCCTACTGCCATAATCCCGACACCTGGGAAATGAAAGAAGAAAGCCTCATATCCGCAGAGGAAATCGCCGGAAAGATTATCCGTCTCTATCCCTATATAAAAAACGGCGGTGTTACCTTTTCAGGCGGCGAGCCCTGTATGCAGTCGGAGTTTCTTTATGAGGTCGCTCTTAAGCTGAAAGAAAAGAAGCTCCACATCGCTCTCGACACATCAGGCTGCATCCTGGATGACAGCACGAAAAAGCTTTTGTCTGTTACAGATATGGTTCTTTTAGATGTAAAAATGACAAGCGAGGAGGATTATAAAAAGCATACGGGCGGCTCCTTTACCGAAACGATGAGTTTTCTCTCTTATCTCGATGAAAAGGGTATCGAGGTCCGGATCAGACATGTAGTAGTACCCGGTATCAACGACAGTGAAGAGGATATAATAAAGCTTAAGGAAATCCTCTCCCCTTACAGCTGTATTACTAAAACAGAGCTTCTCCCCTTCCGTACCCTCTGCCTGGAAAAATACGAAAATATGGGAATAGACTTTCCTCTCAGAGACACGCCTCAATTAGGCAGTGAAAGGCTTAAAGAGCTTCAGAGCTTATTATAAACAAACAGTATGAGCAGACCTCAGAAGGGTTTGCTCATTTTTTTGACTATAGCAAGCCTTGACGGGAAGACTAATGATATGATATACTTTTAAAAAAGAATGATTCTGTCCGAAAGGAGTGACAAAAATATGCGTATTCTTATGAGAGCTCAGCTTCAGCACGATAAAGCCTTCTCCCCCATGATGTTCTGCTTAAAAATCTAATGGGAGGCAACATAGGAAATTGGCTTTATCAGTTCAGTCTTTTCAAGGCACTTATGATTGACGAAAGCACGGTTATAGATATTTTCAACCCTACCAAAAAAAAGGTTGACCATGCTTTCATAGAAAAGGTGAATTCTGAATACGATGTTTTTGTTCTTCCTTTGGCAAACGCTTTCAAAATCAGCTTTATCGACGAAATGAAGGCTCTTACGAAGCTTATCAAGGGTCTCACTATCCCCTGTGTCGTTCCCGGAATCGGTATTCAGGCTAAGACAGGAAAGGATTTTTCAAAGGAGTTTCCCTACCCCGAGGAATCGAAGGAATTTATAAAAGCTATTCTTGACAAAAGCACAATAATCGGCGTAAGAGGTGAAGCAACGGGAGAATTTTTCAAAGCTCTCGGCTTCAGAGAGGAAGAGGATTTCACCGTTATCGGCTGTCCCTCTATGTATACCTTCGGTATTCACCTTCCCGAGGTAAAGCCACTGAATTACAGCGAAAGCTCGAAGCTTCTTTTCTCCTCAAAGGTAGAACACGAAAGCAAAAAAATCTCCGCTATTCTTAAATCACTCGCTTCTCAGCATCCGAACTATTACTATGCACCTCAAAGACTCCAGGATATGCTCACCTGCTACTACGGAAACGATTACCGTATCCTTTCTTCACAGAGTCCCAAAAAGCGCTTTTTCGATGCGGATAAATCACTTATTTTCACAAGTCCCTACAGATGGATTAATTTCGCACGCGAAAACATAGACTTTTCCGTCGGTACCCGTCTGCACGGCAATATAGCAGCAGTTTTAGGCGGTGTTCCTGCCTTTATTATGGCTACCGATCAGAGAGTAAGCGAGCTTGCTTCCTACCATAATATTGCCTGTGTTCCCGTCTCCTCCGTCACTACCGACACTAAGCTTACGGATATTATCGAAAAGCACGACTTCACCCTCGTTCAAAAGGGTCACGCAGAGCGCTTCAACCGTTTCGTGGATTTCCTGGAGAAAAATAATCTTCCTACTGCTTACAGTGAAAACAGAAATACGGAAAAGGTTTATTTCGACTCGGTAACGGAAGCACTCAGTTTTTCTGATGATGTTTTTTCCTTCAGCACCGTATCCCCGGAGGAAAAGCTCGCCAGATTACAGATGGCCACTTCCTTTTACGCTGACAGAGCTATCTCTTTGCAGGAAAAGCTTGATGCAGAAAAGCTGAAAGGTCAGAATAAAGCATCGGAAATCAAAGAACTGAAAAAGGCTCTTGCCGATGCAGAAAGCAAAAAAGGGCTTAAAGGAATCTTCAGATAAAATTTAAGGGGGTTGTTTTTACAACCCCCTTAATTGTTTCTTTATCAGTTAAAAAGTGATTTGATGAATTCAAAAATTCTCATAAGAATAAATGTGATATCCTCCCAGAACATAGGAAGTGACCAATCAGGCTCGGGATTTTCTACGATATCTTTTCTGTTTTCGTCCATTTTGCTTTCCTCCTTATAATTTGTAGTTATATTATATACTGTTATTAATAATTTGTCAATATTTAAATTTACCTTTCGCTTTCTATTCTGAAAGCGATAACGGTTATGTCGTCCCTTGTGGCGCTTTCACTTCTGAGTGCGGCAAGAGAAGCGATATGCGAGGCTAAGGACTGCATATCACTTTTGCTCCAGGCTAACAGCTCATCGTTAATCCAGCCGCAATCACTGTTTGTCACTCCGTCAGAAAGCATAAGCACTATATCGCCCTTCTTAAGCTCCCTTTCCTCACGCACCAGAGAAACATTTCTGATTATACCGAGAGGAAGAGATGCTTTTTCTATGACTGTTATGCTGTCGCCCCGTCTTATGAGGCTCAGGGCGCCTCCCGCCTTATAAAAGACCGCCCTGCAGTTATAGGGGTTAATCTTCACTGCATCCACAGTAGCTATGGATTCATCGGTAGATTTCATAATAAGGGTGTTATTCACCGTCCTGCAAGCTCCCTCGAAGGAAAAGCAGGAGCATACGAGCTTCTCTATTACAGAGGCAGTAAGATTACTGTCAATGGCCGCACGCGACCCCGTTCCCATTCCGTCACTTAAAAGAAAGTTATATTCTCCCGTATCCGTAGTAAAAATTCCTACCGTATCGCCGCAGAGATTTCCCGCCTTCATCGACCGCTGGGAATAACCGCTTTTCACGCTGTAGGTGGCTTTTTCTCTGAAAAGAAGAAAGAGAGAGGAGCCCGTAGCCTCCGTTTCGGGTTCACCGAAGCGTCGCCCGGTAATGAATTCGATAAGAGGTCCTATTTTCTTAACATACTTACTTTCATCGGAATACAGAGTGATTTCTACCGTAACTCTGCCTTCAAAGCAGAAGCAATCAAGCCTTTCCACGGGTATTCCGCTGTCCCGGAGTGCAGTCTTAAGGCAGGCAGACTTACCCTTGTCTTTTGTTCTGCTCGAAGTAATGTTTCCCGCAAGCTCATAAAGGAAATCGCTCATACCCGAAAACTGATCCGTCAGAATACGGCGCATTTCCGTAATCCTGTTTTTTGTAGCTATGGCATTGCTGTATGCAGGGTAAACGGAGGAAAGCTCATTACATAAAAGATCGTATTCGGGGCATCTCACAGAGAGTCCTATTCTTCCCTCACCTGTCTTCTCTACCCCCATAATGCACAGAACATCCGATGCCGTGCTGTCGAAATTTTTATTCCAGCACAGCTGCTTCTTCTCACATTTATCGCACACCTTCTGCTGAAGACGGGAGAATAGACGGTTCACCTCAGGGTTTATTATTCTGTCAAGCTTACCACTCACATCATCCACCATAACCGCTACAGCCTCCATATTAACCGAAGCGTTCTTAAGCTTTTCTGCCAAAGCGAAATCGTCAGCTTTCTTATGTACCGACAGCAATTTGTCGAAACAATCCTGAAGCTCGCTGATTTTAGAGGCAGGAATGAGAAGAAAAACTCCGCAGGCTATTACGGGCTCGATTAAAGAAAGCCAGTCTTCGGCAATATCACAGCAGAAAAAGGAAACGGTAAAAAATGTGCCGGTAAAGGAAAGAGAAAGCAGGGTTTGTCCCGTTTCGGAAAGAAAGCCTCCCACTAAGCACGCCGTCACAAAGGCAGGAAAAAGATATTCTCCCCCGGGAGTCAGAGATAAAAAAATACCCGCGAGCGCACCGACCGCACAAGCGGTACCCATACCCTTGTAAAGACAAATAAACATCATCAGAACCATAGCTGAAATACGCCCCGGTGAAAGGCCCTGAAGGTTAACGGAGGAAAGACACATAAGAGTAATTCCGAGGCTTACCGCCAGAGACAATATCTCTTTTTTCGTAAAGCTTTCTATGCTCCCCTTATAAAAGCTCAGATTAAAGGCTCTGAGGAAAAGAACAGAAGAAAAAAGGCCGAGAAGGCTTTCGGCAATAATTATCAGAAGAGGCAGAAGTGCCACCTCATCAAACCACAGTCGGACAAGACCTGACAAAAACAAGGAGCTGAAAACTACCACAGAGCTGATAAAGCTTCCTTCCCTTTCGCTGAAGCGTCTGTTCATAATAAGTCTGAAAAGACACATTATCAGCGATGCTCCTATATATTTTACCGCGTCACCTCCCCTGACCGTAAGAAGATAACCGATAACGCTTCCGATAAAAGAGGGAAGACAGTAGGGAAAAGGCAGGGCAGACAAAAAAGAAACCGCAAAGGGAGAAATGCCGCCGAAGCCGTCAAAGCAGCCAAAGCCCATACCTGTTGCCGTAAAGAGTAAGGCTCTGACTATAAAAGGAACTCTTTTTTCACTTTCTTTTTCTTCAGATAAATCACAGTAACAGTATTCTTCCGAAACCTTATCTTTTACTTTGTTCATAAGACTTTTCCTTTCGTTTAGCTATCTTATGACATTATAGTTATAAAGAGTGAAGAAAAAGCACGGAAAATGTCAACGGGTAATCGGCATTAAGAATTACTGTCCCCTGTTAAATAAAAAAAAATATGCGACGCTTTAAATAAACTGCTTGAATACAAAAAACCACAGAGCTTTTTCTGTCTCTGTGGTTAGTATTTATCAAACTGAAAATCGATTACTCTCTGGTCAGCCACTCATGCTCTTTGGCATAAAAGCGTGTAGTCTTATACCAGGGATCGTCCTTAAGATGTCTTATCATCCATACATAACACATCTCATAACCGGGTGCTACTACCTGATGATGGTCGTTTCCGTCAGTAATATAGGAAGCGGAGCCTTGTACGCTCTTATAGACCTTGTCTCCTATAAAGCAGGCACCGAAGCCCTGAGGCTTATCGAACTGATAATAGTAAACCTCAGGCTGAGGATGATGGTGAGGAGGATAGCTGGACCATTTGCCCGGCTGATTGAACACCTCGCCCAGCACCATATTGGAATAAGGTGCATTATCGTAATCGAAAACCGTAGAGCAGATTCTGTGACCTGTGCCGCCCCACTGTCCCTTTCCGAACTCCTGGTAAAGAATATCCTCCGGCTTATAGAACACGGGAGCAAAATCTCTTTCGTTATCTGTCTGCTCGATAAGGATCTCCGTTCCCTCCGCGGCTGTAATTTCTACCTTTACATTACGGGGAACATGAAGGCAATAGGGAGTTTTCTCAAAAGGACCGCTGCGCACCATCTTTTCTTTTCTGTCAAGCCAGCTGATTTCAGCCTCACCCTTAAGAATAAGGAAGGCTGTTTCGTTTTCGCTGTCCTCTACGGTAACAGTTTCACCGTCATTAAACTTTTTAACCTTAACGGTAAGATACATCTCGGGATGCTTTTTCCCCATTTCACAGACGAGTCTCTCACCTTTTTGGTCGAATTCGGTATATTCAAGCATAGTATTATCTCCTTTTTCTTTTCTTTAGCCCATTTTACATCAAGATAGATTTTTTTTCAATAAGTTTCCTTGAAAAGGCCGTTTTTAAATGATATAATTTAACAAATTGAAAAAGGAGAAAGAGTTATGCCCTATTTATTTACACACTTTAAAGAAAAGCTCACTCCCGACGGAGAGCAGGTATATTTTGCTGTAAGCAAGGATGGCTTTAATTGGGAGCAGCTCAACGGCGGAGAACCTATTCTTACAGCAAAAAAAGGCTTCAGAGGATGCAGAGACATAGAAATCGTTCGCCTTTTGGACGGGTCATTTGCCATTCTTACTACTGACGAGCTTATCGTGGAGCGCATGGACGAAAATTATAATGTAAACTGGAAAATCGTAAACAGAACAGGCAGTAAATGTCTTCGTATGTGGAGAACGGAGGACCTCATTAACTTCTCTGAGGAGACTCTTCTCCCTATCGGAACGGAAAGCTTCGGCTGTATGTGGGCACCCGAGGTATATGTTGATGAAGAAAAAGAAGAATATCTAATTCATTGGGGCTCTACTGTAAAAGAGGATGACTACTCACACATGTCTATTTTCTGCTCAAGAACAAAGGATTTCCTATCCTTTACCGAGCCTGAGCTGTTCTTTACCAAGGATAACGAAATTCTTGACACTCACATCCGAAAAATCGGAGATACCTACCACATGTTTTATAAAAACGCCGATCATCCTCCGATGAATATGCACGCCACCGCCGAAAGGCTCAAGGGTCCGTGGAAACACGACGAAAAGTTCGAAGAATATATGGCTTCTTTGGGTAACGCAGGCTCCTACGAGGCTCCTACCACCATCATCCTCCCCGACGGCAGATGGTGTCTGATGCTCGATTTCTTTGGCTGTGAGAAGTCGAAAATGGGTTATGTACCCTTCGTTTCACCGAAGCCCGGCGACAGTAATTTTACTATGGCAAAGGAAAGCTTTTCTTTCCCCTACGGCTTCAAGCACGGCGGAACGGCAGAAATTTCCGATGAGGAATATAACAGACTCAAGGAATACTATAAAAACTGAAATATTAAAGGAAAAGTGTCTGTTTTCCTTGACTTTACCCGACTAAAATGGTAAAGTATATACATTATGTACAATAAACACAGGAGTGATAAAATGGAACAAAAAATCCTTAAGCTGCTGGGCGTTAAGGGTACGTTCAAAAAAGACGTTGTACCTATGATTAACTACAGCAGTGCAAACATCACAACATCGGGCTCAGGCTATGTTATCAGCCTTTACTTCACCCTTTTCCTGACAGGTGTTGTGAATCTTAAGCCCGAGCAGGCTGCAATCGTTACCTTTATTGCAGGTATATGGGATGCTGTTATTGACCCGTTTATAGGTATTATCACCGACCGAACTCGTTCAAAATACGGCAGACACAGACGCTACATTCTTTGGGCTATGCCTCTTTACGCTGTCAGCTTCGCATTACTGTGGAACTCCTACGGTCTCGACGGTGCCGCCAGACCCACACAGGCTATCATTTACTTCACAGCGGTGTATGTGCTTTATAAAACTGCATACTCCTTCGTTGATGTTCCCCATGTGGCGATGCTTCCCGAGCTTGCACCTGACTACGATTTAAGAACACAGTATAACTCCGTAGGCTACATCTTTAACTCCTTCGGTATGTTCCCCTCTTTCTTCCTTGCTATGGCTGTTCTCGGTGCCTTCGGCTTCAACGATCCCGAAAGTGGTGCGGAATTCCCTATGCTCTTAGTAGGTCTTATTCTCGCTGTTGTATACGCTGTCTGTCTTACACACACATTCAGAAAAACGAGAGAAAAGCCCTCCCTTGATCTGGTACTCGAAAAGTTTGATTTCAAATATTTCTTATCAGAATATGCCCTCGTTGTTAAGAATAAGACCTTCAGACAGTACTTTACCATGAGTCTTTTCTACAATACAGCATGTAACTTCTACCGTTCATCACTTGTATTTTACATAAGATATATTGCCCGTCTTATCAAGCTTTACGGTCTTTTCACTACTATCGAAGGTGTATTTGAGGCTTCGGCCTTCCCCTTGAACTATGCTATTACAATAAAGCACGGCAAAAAGAAGTGTGCTAATATTGTTACTCCCCTTATGATTATAGGCTTTGCTATGTGCCTGTTTATGAATCCCACCGACGAAAGCAACGGTTCGTTTATCTGGACTGTTATCCTTATGCTTTCCGCTGTATGCTATCCCTTCGGTAAGTCAGGTATCGGTTATGCCGCTACAAACATTTTTCCTGATATCTCCGACATAGATGAGGCAATCACAGGCAGAAGACGCGAAGGCGTTATCGGCACCTTCAATACACTCATCAAAACCTGCGTTTCAACCAGCGTTCAGAGTCTCGTACTCGTTATTCTCGGCCGCTTCGGTCTCGTAACAGGAACCGCCGTTACCGAATACGAAAAAACCACAGGCTTACTTTATCATCAGCCCGACAGCGCACTTTTAGGCGTGCGTCTGTGCGTTGCCATTGTACCCATCGCCTTTACTCTTATTTCACTGTTCCTTCTTCATAGGTTCAAAATGAATAAGACTGACCACAGACTGGTTTGTGCAGCAATCGCTACAAAGCACAGATACGGCAATGTTACTCTTACCGCTGAGCAGATCAAGGTCGTCGAGCAGCTTACAGGTCAGAAGTACGAAAAGACTTGGCTCGGTCAGAACAATGAGGGTGAAGCTCACACTGTAGAAGCAAACGAAAACGGAGAATATGACATTCTTCTCGAAAAAGAAGCTGAAATGTCCGCAATCAGATCCGGTAAAAAAGAATCAGAAATCAAGGAGGCAGAATAATGAAAAAAGAATTAATTCTCGAGCTCGATCAGAAGGAGCCTATCCCCGAAAAGAACGGCTGGAAAAAGAGCCTTAAGGCATTTCTTTTCTATCTCGTACAGTGGACCTGGGGACTTCCCGTAAATATCGTCGGTGGTCTTATGTTCCTTTATTTTACCAAGATAAAGGGTTATCGCTGGCAGCATTTCGGCTATGCGAAAATAGTTTATATGCCCTGGAATGCAGGCGGTCTTTCGATGGGCCTTTTCATCTTTATGAAGGACCAGCATAAGAATAAGAAATGGACTCACGATGTAAGAATTCACGAATACGGTCACACATGGCAGTGCCTTCTTTTAGGACCTCTCTATTATCCTGTAATCGCACTTCCCTCAGTTATCTGGTGTAACTGCTTCAGAGGCTACAGACAGAAGAAAAACATCGCATACGGTAAGCTTTACTGCGAAGGCTGGGCAAATGCCTGGGGCAGAAAGTTCACAGGTATGGATCAGTTTGACAGAGACAGATAATTACTCACATAAAAAGGACCTTACCAGTCGGTAAAGTCCTTTTTGCTATCTAAAAATACATTGACAATATAAAGCTTTATGTGATAAAATAAAGAAAACAAAACGAAGGAGCTTTAATATGAAAAAGATATTTATCCCCGTAGCGGTAGTAGTGCTTATTCTTGCTATTATTGCTGTTATTCTCAGTAAAACCAATCCTACAGAAAATCCCGGTTATCATGTACACGAAGACGGCGTTACTCATTACGATGAAATAGTTGACACCACATATCACGTACACGATGATGGCGTTACCCACTACGACGAGCATTAATTTCATAGGACTGCAGAGATTAATCCTTTGCAGTCTTTATTTTATCTTGACTTTTTCGCTATTTTTATGTAAAATGTTTATTCGTGAGTGAGTTGGGCAGTCGCGGGTATCTTTTACGATACGTGAGGAAAGTCCGAGCTTCACACGGCAGGGTAACGGTTAACGACCGCCGAGGGCGACCTTAGGGACAGTGCAACAGAAATAAACCGCCGTATTTTACGGTAAGGATGGAAAGGCGAGGTAAGAGCTCACCGGCACACAGGAGACTGTGTGGCCATGTAAACCCTACCCGAAGCAACACCGACAGGATATGATACGTCAGCCGGACGCAAACCGAAGGGTGGCTTGAACCTGTGAGCAATCACAGGTCTAGATAGATGATTGCCTTAAATGACAGAACTCGGCTTACAGGCTCACTCATTTTATCCGATAATTACCTGACTTATGTCGGGTGATTTTTCTTTTTATATTGAAATAGAGCGTAACTTTATAGTATAATATTATTTAACGATATTTCAAAGGAGGGCAGAAATGGATATCGAAGAAATTATTATCGAAGGCATCATCGAAGATATAGTTTACTCAAATCCCGAAAACGGCTACAGCGTTATCGATATAAACCATAATAACCAGCTCGTTACAGCCGTAGGTATTATGCCCTCATGCTGTCCCGGAGAAAAGCTCCGGCTAAGAGGCTACTGGACAAAGCACCCTACCTTCGGCACTCAGTTTAAGGCTGATGCCGTAGAAAGAAGTATGCCTAAAAGCTCAGGCGATATGCTCAGATACCTTTCGAGTGGTGCCGTAAAGGGAATAGGTCCCTCTACAGCGATGAAGATTATCGAGCGATTTGGCGATGAAACCTTCGATGTGCTCGAAAACTCTCCCGAAAGACTTTCCGAGGTAAAGGGTATAAGCTTCGAAAGAGCCAAGGAAATGTGCAGACACTTCAAGGAGCAATTTGCCGTCAGAGAAATAATGATTTCTCTGGAAAAATTCGGTATGAGTCCCACGGAATGTCTTAATGCCTACAAGGTCTTCGGTGCCGCTGCCGTAGAAAGAATCACTGAGAACCCC
Source organism: Clostridia bacterium (assembly GCA_017516315.1). Lineage (GTDB taxonomy): Bacteria > Bacillota > Clostridia > Oscillospirales > Acutalibacteraceae > UBA6857. Next base: position 12,716 of record JAFXDE010000030.1, read on the forward strand.
TACATTCTCTGCAAGGAGGGTGTAGGCATACGCTTCGAAAGAGCCGACGAAATAGCGCAGAGCTTTCCTTTGGGTGTCACTCCCCTGTTTCGTCACAGAGCAGGTATTCTGCATATTTTAAGGCATAATCTCCGTAACGGCCATACCTGCCTGCCCCGTGAAAAGCTTATTATCCCCTCCAATGAGCTTTTGGGAATAGGAAGAGAGGAAACTCAGGAGATTATCAATGACCTTATCGAGGATAAGGAAATAACCGAGGATTTCTTCGGAGAAAAAAGCTATATCTTCCTTCCCGAGGAATACAGAGACGAAAAAATCATCGCCGACAGAATCAAAATTATGCTCAGATTTCCTCCTGCTCAGGGAAGAACTGTAGACGAGGATATAAATAAAATAGAAGAAAAGCGCGGAATCAGATTCGAGGCTAAGCAGAGAGATGCTATAAAAACTGCCGTAACACGAGGCCTTCTGGTTCTTACGGGCGGCCCCGGTACAGGTAAAACCACCACCCTTAACGGTATTCTGGAGCTTTACGAAAAAAAGAAGCTCCGTGTTCTTTTGGCCGCACCTACAGGCAGAGCTGCTATGCGAATGAGTGAGGTCACGGGCAAGGAAGCGAAAACCGTTCACCGTCTCTTAGAGGTGGAATGGACCGACGGAAGCCACAAACCTAAATTCGTACGCAATATGGAAAACCCACTCGAGGCCGATGCAGTTATAATCGATGAGCTTTCTATGGTGGACACTCACCTTTTTGCCGCACTTTTAGATGCCCTTCCCCTTGGCTGCCGACTTATTATGGTCGGCGACTCGGATCAGCTTCCTCCCGTAGGAGCCGGAAATGTTTTACAGGATATTATTTCCTCGGGACTTCTTCCCGTAGTAGCTCTTACAGAGGTGTTCAGACAAAGTCTCGAAAGCCTCATCGTAACCAATGCCCATAAAATAGTCAAAGGCGAATATCCCGACCTTTCCCACACATACAAGGACTTTTTCTTTCTGCAAAGAGGCAGTATTTTTCAGTCTGCCTCTACGGTAGTCGATCTTTATGTAAACCGTCTCCCAAAGGCCTACGGCTATAACCCCATCGAGGACATACAGATTATCACTCCGTCAAAAAAAGGTGAGCTCGGTACAGTAAGTCTTAACGCCGCGCTTCAGGGTATCCTTAATCCTGCCGCGAAAAACAAAGAGGAATTCGCAGGAGCAGGTAAGATTTTCCGTGAAGGCGACAAGGTAATGCAGATAAAAAACAACTACGATATAGTCTGGACCAGAGGAAAAGAGGCTTCAAGCGGCATTTTCAACGGTGATATAGGCATCATAACCGCAATCAATCATAACGCTTCCTTTATGAAGATAGACTTCGACGGGAGAATAGCCGTTTATCCTTTCGAGAATGCAGGTGAGCTTGATCTTGCCTATGCTATTACGGTTCATAAAAGTCAGGGCTGTGAATTTGAGTCTGTGATTATGCCCGTATGCTCCGTAGTTCCTCAGCTGTCTTACCGTAATCTTCTTTACACCGCTGTCACCAGAGCGAAGACCCGTCTTATTCTCGTCGGCACACAGTCACAGATTTATGCTATGGTAGACAACGATAAAAAAACGCGGCGCTACTCGGCTTTAAAATACTTTTTAGAAAGAAAATAAAATGAAAAAGAATGAAATCCTGTCAAGAATATTTTTCCCCGAAAGGTGTCCTCTCTGCGGTAAAACTCTGAAAATCAACGAAGAGTTCTGTCTTTGCTGCGGCAGTGATGAGGTAAGGCTTTCCGACAGCTGCTGTGAAAGCTGCGGTAAGGAGAAGGAAATGTGTTCCTGCGATACGCCCTATACCACTCCCCTATCCCATATAACAGGTGTTTTCAGCTATGACGGAATTATAAGAAATAAGCTTATTTTCTTTAAATTCGGTGGAAGAAAAAGTCTTTACCGCTACTTTGGTGACTGTCTTGCCGAAAGGGTCGCTACAGCTTACGCCGAAAGAGATTTCGACACGGTTACCTTCGTGCCGTCATCTGAAGAAAGACTGAAGGAAAGAGGCTATAACCCCTCAAGGCTTATCGCGGAAAGAGCTGCCAAAAAGCTTTTTCTGCCCTGTGAAGAGCTGCTGTTAAAAAGCAAGGACACGGAAAAGCAGCACACTCTTAAAGCAAAGGCACGAATGACTAACATTAAAGGCTCCGTATCTCCGAAGGGTAATATTGACCTCAAGGGGAAAACCGTCCTTCTCTGTGATGACATAAAAACCACGGGCGCCACCCTCAGAGAATGTGAAGAAGTACTTTTAAAGCTTGGCGCTGATGAAGTTTTCTGCGCTACGGTAGCCATTACATCAAATCTTAATTTTTTCGACCTTGACAAAGAGGATAAAAACAAATAAAATCTAATAGTAATCTGTTGAAATATGCAAAAAAGGACGGTGAAAAAGAGTGTCAGTACAAAACATAGGCATAGACCTGGGAACTGAAAAAATAACAGCCTTTGTCGAAGGAAGAGGTATCGTTTTTTCAGAAGATAACGCCATAGCCTACGATAATTTAAATAACGAAACCTACGCTATCGGTAACAAGGCAGGTGAAATGGCAGAAAAAACACCTGAGGCACTCACCGTAAAAAAGCCGATTATCGGCGGAGTTATTTCCGATTTCTCCGTTATGACGGAAATACTTTCCTACTATATCGGAAAGCTTTGTGATAAAAGAATATTCAGACCTAATGTAATCGTAAGCGCACCCAGCTGTATTACAAATCTTGAGAGAAAAACTGTCGTCGAGGCTACCTGTGCCGCAGGTGCAGGTAAGGTAAGCGTTATCGACGAGCCTATAGTTTCAGCTCTCGGAGCAGGACTTTCCATTGACCATCCCCACGGAACGATGGTTATCGACCTGGGTGCAGGTACTACGGATATAGCTGTCATTACTATGGGTACCGTCGCCTATGCCGCCTCCATCAGAACAGCGGGCGACACTATGGATGAAGCCATTAGTCAGTATATAAAAAAGGAAAAAAACATAAATATAGGTCTGGTTACCGCCAAAAAGATCAAGCATACTGTAGGCTGTGCCTATAAGCGAAGCGAAGAAATAGAAATGGAGGCTACGGGTAAAAACTATGTAACGGGTATGCCTGAAATATTTAACATCTCCTCCACAGAGGTTTATGAAGCTCTTAAGGACCAGATAAACCTTATCTTCGATGCCATAGTCGATGTTATGGAGCAGGCTCCTGCTGAGCTGTACTCAGATATTTGTCATGAGGGAATCCTTCTTACGGGCGGTATTGCCAAGCTTCCCGGCCTCGATAAAGAGCTTTCGGCAAGACTCGGCATAAGGGTAAAACGCGCCGTAGACCCCGAGCACTGTGCCGCCAAGGGTGCCGGATATATCCTTAAGAATATGAAAGAAATGGAAGACCACGGATACAGCTTCCGTATGAAAGAAAGCATAGCCGGAATATAAATTTTCTCCATTGTAAGAGTCAGCTTTTACAATGGAGCTTTTTCGTATATACAACAAAAAAAGAGCACGCCATCTCTGACGTGCTATGCTTTGCAATTATAAATGCTTATTACTGCTCAACAGCGTAAACGCTTACCTTTTTACGGTCTTTGCCCATTCTTTCGAACTTAACCTTACCGTCGATAAGAGCGAAGAGAGTGTCATCCTTACCCTTGCCTACGTTGTTGCCGGGGTGGATGTGTGTGCCGCGCTGCTTAACAAGGATGTTGCCTGCGAGAACGAACTGACCGTCTGCACGCTTAACACCAAGTCTCTTTGATTCTGAATCACGGCCGTTACGGGTAGAACCCATACCTTTTTTGTGAGCGAATAATTGAATGTTTATCTTAAGCATTTGTTACACCTCCGTAGTATTTTTAAAGAATAATTTCTTCGCACAGAATAAAATCACTGTAATCCTGCGCCAGAGTGCTGATGTGAAGTTCAAGGCCTTTGAGAACCACCTGGGCTTTTTCGTCCTTGCTGTCAAGAACCAACCTCATATAGCCTTCATCAACCATTATGTTGGCATCAATACCCACTATTTCAGTGAGGGTGTTTGCGGTCATATATGCTGCCGAGGAAACAGAAGCGCAAATCACATCTTTTCCCTCTTCGTCATAGCCGCTGTGCCCATTGATGACGAAGCCTCTGATAAAGCCCTTGTGCTTGTAAAAGGTAGCCTTAATCATAATTAAGCGTTGATAGCTGCGATTTCAACCTTAGTGTAAGGCTGTCTGTGGCCCATCTTACGCTTTGCATTCTTCTTGCACTTGTAAGTGAAGACAACAATCTTCTTACCCTTACCGTTTTTGATTGCCTTTGCTGTTACTGTAGCACCGTCAACATAGGGAGCACCAACCTTGATGCCGTCGTCGCTGCCAACTGCGATAACCTTGTCAAAGGTAACCTCGGAGTCTGCTTCTACGTCAAGCTTTTCGATGAAGAGGGTATCGCCTGCTTCTACCTTATACTGCTTGCCGCCTGTTTCGATAATTGCGTACATAGTTTCTTTCCTTCCTTTATTATGGACTCGCTACTTTGGGGCAGATTTAATCTTTATGGCGCACGAAAATACGCCGCCCGTAATATGCGGTATGAAAGAGTATAGCATAACAGTCAAGCTTTGTCAACGATTTTACAAAAGTTTTTCCGTTATTTTTCAATCTTTTTCGTAGGCATAATAAATATCTTCGGTGTATATATTATTTTCATCCTCACTGTGATGAGAATACCAAACCTGCGCGAAAAAAGGATTCTTTTTAGCTATCTCATCATACCTCCAGGGCATAGGCATACATTCGGGACACCAATGTCCTCCCCTTAAGACAAGATTAGGTGACATAGTAAATTTATGTCCGTGAGCACACTTCCATTCGAGAGGCTCATACATATCCTTACCCATCTTAAGGCTCGTACATTTTCCGCCTCTGAAAGCCGCAGCCTTTTTCATATCTTTGATTTTAAGAGAGTGGAAATCCTTGCTTTCGTCATAGCCATGGTCAAGATATTTCATATCCTGCTTATCGGGAATAACGATTTCGAAATCATCCCATTTTTCGGGTATTGCCTTATATTTCTCCAGAGAGCCGTAAAAGGCCGTCACTCTGTCCTTGATACCGTTTGCTGTCCAGGCCTGAGTACCGTAAAGAGGAGTATTTGCCAAAGGCTCCATCATATTCTTCTTTAAAATATCGGGAGGTGCTATAGCTGAAAGCTTGTAAAAAGAAGGTGCTTTGGCGGCAAGTCTCTTAAAGTATTCTTTAAGAGGTACATTCAGTCGGAAATGAAGATACTCCTCCAACAAATCCGCATCCGTATACCACTGGCCGTGGAAATTCTGCAGAATGAACCAATTAGGCTGAAAGAGCTTTTTCGGCATATCCTTACCTGCCATACCGATGGCATTAAGAAGCATTTCCTCGAATTCGTAGTTGGTTATGCGGTAATCGGGTCCTGAACTTATGTTATAGAATCTTCTCCAGAAATCCTCAGGTACCTTGTCGTTGCATACCTTGGCGCAGAGTCTTCCGCTATCCTCCACGGTAACCCATTCGAGAACACCGTTAATAGGAACGTGAAACATAATCGGATCCATATTTTTAAGTATATCGGGATAAAGAATTCCCGTCTGCCTGAGGGAAACCCAGTATTTAAGACCTGATTCGGCGAGTATTCTTTCGGCTATAGTTTTGCTCAAGGCGTAATGATCATAAACGCTTATCTGTATAGGGTCGCCTGTTCTGCCCCAATGAGTGGGAATGTTTCTGTCCCCTGTCTGCGCCACGGTGCCTATGTAAACCACCTTTATGCTGTCCGCGTTTTTTTGTGCCTTAACGGCTTTCACTATGTTTTCCATAGCCGTGACATTAACTTTCAGTGTCTTTTTCGGGAAGTAATCGGCGGCAGGTGAAACCATTCCGCCCACATGAAGAACTATGTCACAGCCTTCCACACACTTAAGAACATCATCGTAATTCACCAGATCTCCGTAAACAATCCTTACGGATGGGTCATCAATATAAGGCTCGAGTTTCTCAAGGTTCTCTTTCTTTTCTCCCTCATATACCAGCAGAACTATATCATACATATGCTTTCTTTCATAAAGCTCTTTAAACCCTGCAAAGCCCATAGTTCCTGTGGCACCTGTAAGAAATACTGTTTTCTTCATATAATCACTTTCCTTTCACTTCCTTTATATCATATTTTTTCTTATATTTTCATTATAATTAATAAACTTTAAGACAAATTAAATAAATATAATAAAGAATAAAGGTACCCTTCATAAGAAAAGTACCTGAAAAATCTATTCATAAATTCCGAGGATTTCCTCTGCCTTCGCTCTGATCTCCTCGCAAAGCTTGGGAGGCTCCAGAACCTTTACCTTGCCTCCGAACTGCATTATCCATGAGGCAAGACCCTCGCTTACCACACAGCGTGAGGAAAGGATAAATCTCGTCTCATCCTTATCGGCTCTTATTCCCTCGTCACCGAAGCGGTCGATTATTTCCTCTAAAATGGAGTTGTCGCAGGATATAACCAGCCTCTGAGTGTCACCGCTGTACATATTGAAGCTTTTAGAGGAATAATCAGCTACATCGAAGTAATTCTTATATTCGGAAACCTCAGAAAAATCCCTCGCCTTACCGTCCGTGATATTAACCTTTTTCATTCTGTCGATACGGGTGTGCATAAGGTTATCGTATTTTTCGTTATTGGAGACAAGATAGTAGTGGTCGTTGCTCCAAATAAGAGCGTAGGGACTCACGGTGAATTCCTTTTCGTCACTGACGATAATCTTTTCACCGTCCTTAAGCTTTCTCTTATAGTAAATGAAGCTGATTTTCTTTTTTTGCTGAATTGCACGGCTGACCACATCTATGTTATAGTAAACCTCTTCATTGGCACATTTAACTCTGTGGTCGATGTATACCTGCTTTTGAAGACTCTTACTCTGAAATGAGCTGCAAAGCGTTCCCATTTTATCTATAAGCTCCCTCGTCTTTTTAGGCGAGATGAAATCAGCCGCCTGAACAGCATCAATAAGAAGCCTTATTTCAGGCACCTCGAAGTCACGGGAAAGAACCGCATAACCGGCAAAAGGCTTTTTCACGGAAGCAATGTCCACACCGTACTCCTTAAGAGCCTTTACATCGCTGTAAACAGATTTCCTTTCACAGGTAATCCCTTTTTCCTCCAGCATATCCGTAAGAAGCTCTACACTTACGGGATGGTCCTCGTCGCTGTTTTTTTCGAGATAATCCTTTATATATAAAAGCTTTAATTTGGTATAGCCTCTGTCCTTCATTTTTTCACCGCCTTTACCGAAAACACAGGGGATGCTTCTGAAACTGTCCCCTGTGTCCGTTATTATTTAATAAGTCATTTTTTCGTTGATTTCTTTAAGAACATCCTCGTCGATTTTGAGAAGTTCTCTGTCGTAGGAAAGAATACCGTTTACCTCAAACTCAACATCGGAAACCTGTGTGTAAACCGTAGCAGAAAGTCCTTTCTTAATCTGAGGAATAATCTGCTTTTCGTGAAGCTTTTTATATGCAGCCGTAAGAGCATCCTTATCCTTATACATCTGATAGCCAAAGCTCTTTTCCCAGTTCCATACATGGTTCGGAATTTTATTGCTGTAGCCGCCGTATTCACTGAGTACGATAGGTCTGCCGTCGTACTTGGGAAGAATAACAGGAAGAATATACTTGTGCATGCTTCTGAAATCACAGCCCTTCTGGTCATACCAACCGCTGGCGTGATCTACAAATCGGCTCGGATCGTATGCCTTGATGGCATCACCGATTCTCTTCGCATCGAACTGTCCCCAGCCCTCGTTAAAGGGTACCCAACAGCAAATGGAGGGATAGTTATAAAGAGAATCTATCATTTCGAAAAGCTCGTCCTCAAACTGCTGTCTCCATTCGATTCTGTCACGGTTAAAGGTCGCATAAGCGTTATCCTTCTTAGTAAGATAGAGAATGGGATTAAGCACACCGTGTACATTGGGAAGAACACCTGCGTGGAAAAGGTCGAGAGCCTTACCGCCGCTTACCATATCCTGCCATACAAGCATACCTATTCTGTCACAGTGATAGTACCATCTCGCCGGCTCTACCTTGATATGCTTACGAAGCATATTAAAGCCAAGGTCCTTCATGGTCTGAATGTCGTAAATCATAGCCTCGTCTGTGGGAGGTGTCATCTGGCCGTCGCTCCAGTAGCCCTGGTCGAGAAGTCCTCTCTGGAAATAAGGCTTGTTATTAAGGAACAGTCTGTTATAGCCTTCATATTCTCCGATGCTGAACTTTCTCATAGCGAAGTAGCCCTTTACGCTGTCCTCTGCCACATCTCCGTTTCTGAGCTCGAGAACAAAATCATAAAGATTCGGTTCCTCGGGAGACCAGAGCTTGGCATCGGGTATTTCAGCGAAATCATCAGCTGTAACAGCCTTTTCGGCCACGATAGCTTCACCGTCGAAAATTTTAAGATAAAGGTCTCCCTTACCGCAGATGTCAGTTTTAATGTTTATGATCCCCTTATCAATATCGGGAGTGAGCTTGTAATTTCTAATATAGTTTGTGCTTACCTTTTCAAGCCATACCGTCTGCCAGATACCTGAGGTAGAGGTATACCAGAAGCCGTGGGATTCACTTGCCTGCTTACCTCTGTTCTGCCAGCCCTCATCTGTGGGGTCGTAAACCTTTACTACTAATTCGTTTTCACCCTCTTTAAGGACAGATGTTATGTCGAAGGTAAAGGGACAGTAGCCGCCTATGTGTGAGCCTACCTCTTTACCGTTTACGAAAACATTACACTCCCAGTCTACTGCACCGAAATGAAGAAGTGTTCTTCCCTCAAGGTCTGCGGTAAACTTTTTACGGTACCAGAGACGGTCCTTGGCTGTAATTCTTCTGCAAATGCCCGAGAGACAGCTTTCCACCGCAAAGGGTACTCTTATCTGTTCGGAATATTCTTCGCACCATTCAGTCTTTTCGTCGCAAACAGCGAAATCGAACATACCGTTAAGATTTGTCCAGTTTTCTCTTACCATCTGGGGACGGGGATATTCGGGAAGCGGAAGATCGCACATAGCCTCGTCTGCCCAACGTGTCTTAAGTGTCATCATAATATTTTCTCCTCTTTTTTATTACTTAATATATGACGATGATACCCAGCCGGAATAGCCGTAAGTGGTATCTGTTACATAAACCCAACCTGAAACTCCCTTCTTATAGCCGATTACCTTTACGGGATAATTTTTCGGAATGAGAGTGATTACGGCATAATCTGTGCCGGGTCCCTTACGGAGATTAAGTCCGTTAGTTGTAAGCTTAACCTCTGCCTTACTGTATTTTTTGTCGGGTGAAACGGTGTTCTTGGTAACCTTAGTGGTTTCAGCCTCAGGTCTTCCCTCAGATGTATAGGATGCGCTTACCCAGCCGTAAACACCGTAGCGATTGCTTCTTACATAATAGTAGCCGTTTTCCTTGGCATAAACAGTAAGGTCAGCACCCTTCGAAAGATAGAGAACTCTTTCGGAGGATTTCGAGGGAGCGTTACGGAGAATTACACCCTCTGCAGTACAGTAAAGAGTATATGCTTTACCTGTCTTTGAAGGCTTTTTAACCTCAACATCATTGATGCCGTAGGGATCAGCAGCAGAAGGCTTTGTGGTAGCCGGCTTAGTAGTAGAAGGCTTTGTCGTTACTGCAGGCTTCGTGGTAGAGGGAACAGTAGTAGCGGGAACGGTAGTGGAAGGAGCTGTAGTGGCTTCCTCTGTTAACTCTTCCGTAGTTTCGTCCTCGGAAAGCTCACCTGCAACAGTGGTATCCTCTTCGGCTTCGGTGGTATCCTCTGCCTCGGTAGTTTCATCCTCAGCTTCGGTAGTGTCTTCAGCTTCAGTGGTGTCTTCAGCTTCAGTGGTATCTTCGGCCTCGGTGGTTTCTTCCTCTGTAGTATCATCTGCATCAGCACCTGCCTGCTGAGCTTCGGTAGTAGTCGTTTCATCATTATCCGATGCGGGAAGGAAATTCTTCACCGCATAAACACCGCCTACAAGCACACAGATAACTGCGATAATCAGAAATACGGAGAGCGCACTGTTTTTCTTTTTCGAGGGCTCTACATAAATATCGTCAGTACCTATCTCTTCTATTTCCTCTTCAGTGGGATTAATCACTTCGTTTTCTGCCTGCTGATTTTTATAGGTCTCGTATTCGGGATATGTAATTTTATCCTCAGGAACTCTTATGTCAAGCTCATCCTCTGCAGGCATATCGGGAGCAGGAATATATTCGGGAGCAACAAGCTCCTCCTCTGAAAAATCTTCTGCTGCAGGAGTCTCCTCAGCCATTTCCTCCTCGGATGTCTCCTCCTGTGTCTGAGAAGAAATATCCTCGAATTCTGTAGGTACATACTCGGGCACCTCAGAAACATACTCAGGAATGTTTTCCGTTACGGGAACAGTTTCCTCCTTTTCGTCGCTTTCAAGCTCCATAGCGGGAACAGCCGCTTCCTCATCCTCCACATCGCCTGCCATAAAGACATTTGGGGTGTATTCGGGAACCTTGAACTCCGGCTCCTGCGTTTCGTCTTTCTTATCCTCGCGACCTTCGCTGAGTCCTAAAATCATACCGCATTCGGGGCAGAAATCAGCACCCTTTTCAAGTTCGTTTCCGCAGTAACTGCACTTCATAATATCACTCCTGTTTATTTATAATCTATAGTTATAGTATTCCTTTTAACTCTTATCTATAATAATAACACAGACTCATCGGGATTTCAAGATAAAAATATTAAATATAAATAACACAATAAAAAAGCCACAGATTATGCCGTATATCAGCATGTGAACTGACCCCTGTACCACGACGGATTTTGAAAC
>JAFXDE010000031.1 GCA_017516315.1 Clostridia bacterium
AACCCTTTATTTTACTGGGCTCACGAGCTTTCGTTTACTTATTCCCACTCTATCGTTCCGGTCGGCTTCGGAGTTAAATCCATAAGCACACGGTTAATGCCCTTAACCTCAGCGGTGATACGGGCGGTAATGTGATGAAGAACAGCATAGGGAATTTCCTCGATGGTGGCAGTCATAGCATCCTTAGTGTTTACTGCACGGATAATGGCGGGCCAACCCTCGTAACGGCTGTCGTCCTTAACGCCTACACTCTTCATATCGGGTACTACTACGAAATACTGCCATACCTTTTCGGCAAGACCGTTTTTATCAAATTCCTCACGGAGAATAGCATCTGCTTCACGGAGTGCCTCTAGACGGTCACGAGTAATAGCACCGAGACAGCGTACACCGAGTCCGGGACCAGGGAAGGGCTGACGGTAAACCATCTGATGGGAAAGTCCGAGCGCCTCACCAACGACTCTTACCTCGTCCTTAAAGAGAAACTTAAGAGGCTCTACAAGCTCGAACTTAAGGTCTTCGGGAAGGCCGCCTACATTGTGATGTGATTTGACTGCCTGCTTGCCCTCTGCCTGCTTTACGCTTTCGAGAATGTCGGGATAGATAGTTCCCTGTGCAAGGAAGGAAACGCCCTCGAGCTTTCTTGCCTCATCAGCGAAAACCTCGATAAATTCCTTGCCGATAATTTTTCTTTTCTTTTCGGGATCGGATACACCTGCGAGAAGATTAAGGAAACGGTCTGTAGCATCTACATAAATAAGGTTAGCATCAAGGCCTTCTTTGAAAACCTCAATAACATTTTCGCTTTCACCTTTACGCATAAGGCCGTGGTTTACATGAACACATACAAGCTGCTTGCCGATAGCCTTGATAAGAAGAGCAGCCACAACGGATGAGTCTACACCGCCGGAAAGAGCAAGGAGAACCTTTTTATCGCCTACCTGCTCACGGACTGCCTTTACCTGTTCGTCGATAAAAGCTTCTGCTAATTCTTTCGTGGTGATTCTTTCCATTGTTTCAGGTCTTACATTTGAATCCATACAAATTCCTCCCGTTTAGTTATATATTTAATGAAATTACTTATCAGTTGGTATAGTTATCGAAATATCCCTGAACGAGAACTACGGGTGTACCCTTATCGCCTGAGCCGCTGGTAAGGTCACAGAGCGAACCGATAAGATCAGTGAACTGTCTGGGTGTGGTGCCCTGTGAAGCCATATTACCTACGAGGCTTTCGTCACCCTTTTCTGCGATTCTCTTAGAGATAGCGTCCTTAAGCTCCTGACCTGTAAGGCCTGCAAAATCATTATCAGCAAGATACTTGAGCTTGAGCTCATTGGGTGTGCCCTTGAGTCCGTCTGTATATCCGGGAGAAACACAAGGGTCAGCGAGCTCCCAAATTTTACCCTGAGGATCCTTAAAGGCACCGTCACCGTAAACCATAACCTCGATCTTTTTGCCGGTCTTTTCGATAAGAAGAGCCTGTGTTCTGTTTACGAAATCACCGCAATCTCTCGGGAAAAGCTTAACTGTGTTTTCTGTTGATTTATTTGAACCCAAAAGTCCGAAATTCTCGTTGAAGCCGTTTCCGTCGATGGATTCGGTAAGAATTTCATCAAGACCGCAGACTACCTTTGCACCTGCAGCCAAAAGTAATCTCTTTGTACGGGCTCTGGTGTGAATGTCACAGTTAAGGATGCAGTCTGTGTAATCAAGAATTGCCTTTGCCTGATTAGCAAAAATAACCTCGCACTCTGCACCGCATTCTCTGATAAGAGATGAATAATATTCTACATAGTCCACACCGGTGAATTCGTGCTTATTTTCACCGAAAAGCTCACGGTATTTTTCTTCGGAAAGTACATCGCTGTAAGGATTTACGCCTGCTTCGTCGAGCTGATCATAGGTAAGAAGATGGTTACCGACTTCGTCGCTGGGATAACTGAGCATAAGAACTATCTTTTTACAGCCCATAGCAATACCGCGAAGACAGATAGCGAAACGGTTTCTCGAAAGAATGGGGAAAATTATGCCGACAGTTTCACCGCCGAGCTTTGCCTTTACATCCTTTGCGATAGCCTCTACGGAAGCATAGTTACCCTGACTTCTTGCTAAAATAGATTCTGTAACTGCCACAACATCCTTATCACGAAGCTCAAAGCCTTCGCTTTCAGCAGCTTCGATAACGCTGTCACATACGATTTTCGCAAGGTCGTCGCCTTCACGGATGATTGGACAACGGATGCCTCTTGAGATGGTACCTACTTTTCTTTCCATTGATACATTACCCCTTAATTAATAAGACTTTTGGTAAACTGATAAATTTACACTATATTTTATCACTATACAAACAAGAAATCAAGTATTTATTCAAGTATATTATGCGCAGAAATGTATTTTTTTTACATTTTACAAAAAGAGAAATATCTGTCAGTTTATTTTTAGAAAATTTTACAAAAGTAAAAAATGCACAGGGCATAATCAATAATACCCTGTGCCTAACATTATAAGTGCTGCTATACTGCTTATTAATCAGAAAATAAGCTTGAGTCCGAGCTTAACCATAAGCTTTGTGAATACCTGCAAAAGTCTGTCCATAAGCTCTGAAAACCATTCCATTTCCATAAGTCCCGATAAAGTTTCGTTGCTGATGATTTCGTC
>JAFXDE010000032.1 GCA_017516315.1 Clostridia bacterium
TAAATTTTTCCATAGCTTTTGCTCCTTTGCAAATGAGGTAGTTAAACTGTAAATTTTAAATATAAAAGGGCAGTTTTGCTTGCTACAAAACTGCCCAGACGGTCGGCTTTTTATTCCCGCGCTCCCTATAGGTCAAGCCCTATAAATCCGTCAGTCACCCGGGAAGTTTTATTTTTTTTTACTGTGTCTATATTCTATCATTTATACCTTCTTTAAGTCAAGGTTAAAATTATATGATAGAACTGTATTTTTCTGTTAAAATCTTGGTAAGTTCGACAGTATTTTCCGAGCTTTTTTCTTTTACGGTATAACTGTTAATAAAACCGAACTCGAACCTCTCCATTTCCTTCTGGAAATCGGTGGTGTTGTAATCGTTTCTTTCGTTATGGTTAAAAGCCGTATCGGAAATATGACTGCCGTCGGTATCAAAATCCTCCTCCAGCTTTTTAAAGAACATTTCCCAGCGGGGGAGATAATAATACTTTATTAGACCTGCCCATTCCTTCCAGGCGTAGTCGAAAAGCTCGATATCCTTATGCGGACCCCAGATAGTCAGGAGAGTAACCTCGTTGAGTCTGAAAAGCTCCTTATGCTCCTCACAGCAGGCATTATCCGTTGCTTCTTTTATGTGACTGTCGAGAGTGAGCTCATCTCTGGTGGAAAGGAGACGGTCGGTATCGAGAAGTATTTCTTTGAATAAAGCCGTGTTCTTTCTGAATGAGGGCATATCCTTTTCTCTGAAAGCCTTCATAACAGCGAAATAAACCTCTTTCGCTTTATTGGAAAGCACTTGTCTCAATATGTCGCACAGATCGAAGCTGTAGCCGTCCTTATATGCTTTTTCACTCTTTAAAAGCTCACAGAGAGCTGAGAAAAGCACCTTATTATCGTAACGAAGCTCTACATGGTCATTAGGTGCCGTGTGGTAGTGAGTGGTGGACGGACGGGCAGCTATGATAGAGCTTGTCTCTCTGCCGATGCAGGTGCTGCGATAACAGCTTTCCTTAAGTAAATGCACAGCCTTTTTCAGACACTCCTCGTCGCTTCCGTAGCGTCTTTCAGCGTAGTCGTCAAGAAAAGCGTCAAGGTTTACCGCGTCTTTTTCCGTAAGCATATAATAGGCGAGCTCATAGTAAAGCGGGTTCTGGAAAAAGCCCTCGGGGAAAAGACCCGTTCCGATGCAGTTCGGGAAGGTGTCCCTTCTCTTTTTGTAAACATTTTCACCTAAAAGCTCTACGGAGCCGTGAAGCGAGTTTCTGTCACCGAAGTTATGGAGTGTACCTGCCACGAAGCTGTAACCCATAAAGCCGCCGAGCTTTTCACTCTTTGAGGCATCAAGGTCGAGAATGAGAAGTCTGTCCTTATCCACCGCTTTTACTATTTCCTCGCGGAGAGACCAGCCCTGCATAATCCATACGCTGTTTTTATCAAAATCAGTGTACATCTTCGAAATAGTCTTGCCTACATCGTGAAGATATTCGTCACCGTCTACGGGAGGCTCGTTTTCGTGGAAGGGATCGCAGGCATAAAGTCCGTGAGCGCCGAAAAGCTCTTTCTGCTTATTGAGAAGGGCGGTGCCGACTTTTGTGAAGGCCTCGTCGAGGGGGTCCAGCTGTACCGTGCCGGGGAAGCCGCACCAGGTAGGAAGTTGCTGAAGACCCTTTGCACCCACCTTTTCGGCTAAAGAAGCGGGAATGTGGCCGGCGAAGCCCTGCTGAATGGGTGTCATACCGAGCTCGAGCTCTCTGTCCATAATTTTTTTGCCGAGCTCTGCTCTCTTTTCTATGAAGCTAACATCGGGAATAGACATAAAGGTGTCAAGGTTTGTCATCATCTGCCAGGGGTAGTAGGAGGGGCCTGCCACAAAGGAAAGTGCGTCCTTTTCGCTGAGACCGAAATCACGGAGAGTATAGTAAATAACAGCCTCATTACCTACCACCGTCAGAGGCATATTTATGCCGTTCATAGCCATAAAGTCTATCTCTTTTTCCCATTTGTCCCACTGCCATGAACGCATGGAATAGCCTAAGGTACAGTAGTTGAGATAGGCTCTCTTTTTTTGCTCGATTATTTTTTCCTGCTTTTCCTCGGGTAGGGGAGCAGAGGTCACCTCGAAGGAGGTATTTCCGCAGTGGGAAAGGTTAACTTTGCAGTATTTTTTGAGATAGTCATAGTAGCCCATAGCCTGGCTGACCTTGCAATTACCCTTTATATGTATCTTTCCGTCAAGAGTGTAATATTCGTAGTAGTCCTTGCCGTCGGCTCGTTCTTTTATTTCAAGAGTAAAGCAGTCGGCAACAAGGGGAGAGTTTCGTTTAATAAGGTTTTCCATTTTTCGCACCTCTTTATTTTGATAGGCTTAATATAACATATATTTTATAATCCGTAAATAGTAAAATTAAAAATAGTAAAGCTCTCTCTGCGTAGATTGACAAGGTAAGACGACCGGTGGTATTATATTAATGCAGAATTAAAGTATTAACGGTAAAATCTGTAATATAAAAGGAATGATTCGTAGGGACATGGCGTGCCGTGTCCGCAAAAAGATAAAGAGGTGATTGCCGTGCTTATGAGATTCGTTACGAACACATTATGGTCTACCTTAGCCTTGCTGATGATGAGTGCGATTTTTACCCTTTCGGGCTTTTTTGTCTTAGAAAGCATTAAGCCTGTGGCGGGTTCTCTGACGGCAGCTCTCTTCTGCGTCTTTTTATTCATTGGTTACCTCATCGGTCAGAGACTTCATTACAGGAAAAGCTTAAGTCCTGTTTCTATTGTAATGCTTCCCGTACTTATCCTTGCCGTTCTGTACGGCTTAAGTTTAGTGGGTATTCCTTTCGTTTCAATGATGATTCAGTATCCCTCTGCAGTATGGGGCGAAGCTTTAAATTTACCGAGACCTGATGAAGCCCCCGTATTATTTTACGGTGTGTTAGTCGCTCATTATCTTGCATCTGCTTTGTCTCTGCTTTTAGGTGCACGGAAAAAGCATAAGTCATAAACACTTTTTCACATTACCCTATTGACACTTTAAAGAATTAGTGATAAAATCATAAAAAAATAAAATATTTCAATTAAAGATAGAGGCGCGGTTTATCATCAGTAGCTTTATTTCAAAGGGAATTTCGCACATTCCTTTAAAGTGAAAGGGGTCGCCGCCGAAGGAGTCAGGCGAAAGACATCCTGGGCAAAGGGAATAATATCTCTTTGACTGTCGCTTATGCGGAGTGCTATTATAATTGTGTTTTACGGCTTGCAGTCGTATATTATCGATTTTAAAAGCATTCGTTTTCCGAGTGCTTTATATTTTTGATTGAGATATGAAAACAAAGGAGTTATGATTATTATGGAAAGAAAGCCTATTTTTACCGGTGCCGCTTCGGCTCTTATCACACCTCTCAATGAAAACGGTGTTGACTACGAAAGCTTTAAGAAATTAATCGAATGGCAGATTGCTGAGGGCATCAGCGCTCTCGTTATCGCCGGCACATCAGGAGAAGGCTCGACGCTTACCGACGAAGAGCACAGAGAGGTTCTTAAGTTTGCTGTGGATGTAGTTGCCGGTCGTGTACCCGTTATCGCAGGTACAGGCTCAAACGATACCGACTACGCTATCGACCTTACAAAGTATGCCTGTGAGGTAGGCTGTGATGCTATGCTTGTTGTAACACCTTATTACAACAAGGCTACACAAAAGGGTCTCATAAAAATGTTCACCGCTATTGCTGATGCAAGCACCAAGCCCATTATTCTTTATAACGTTCCTTCCAGAACAGGCGTGAATATCGAACCAGCTACCTATGCCGCACTTGCTGATCATCCTATGATTCAGGGCATCAAGGAAGCAAACGGACAGATTGATAAGATTGTAGAGACCATGGCTCTCGTAGGCGATAAGCTCGACCTTTATTCGGGTAACGATGACCAGATTATTCCTCTTCTTTCAGTAGGCGGTAAGGGTGTTATTTCTGTTCTTTCAAATGTTATTCCCAAAGAAACAAATGAAATGTGTCAGAAGTTCTTTGACGGTGACGTAAAGGGTGCCGCAGAAATGCAGTTCAAATATTTCGGTCTTATCAAGGCTCTCTTCAGCGAGGTTAATCCCATCCCCGCCAAAGCCGCTATGGCCGCTATGGGCTTCTGTGAGGATTATGTAAGACTTCCTCTGACTGTTATGGAGGATAGCACAAAGGCAGTTCTTCTCGAAAAAATGCGTGAGCAGGGTATCAATGTATAATTGAGGTTTTAGAAATGAAAATAGCAGTAAACGGTGCAGGCGGCAGAATGGGAAAGACTCTTTGCGACCTCATCGAAAAAAGTGAAAAGCATACTCTTGCCGCTGCTGTAAGCATGGAGTTTGAAACTGACAGCGAAAAGGGTGTTTATAAAAGTCTCGAGGAATTTTCGGGCGAATGTGATATGCTTATTGATTTTTCTAATCACAGCGCCACCTACGATGTGACCTCTTATGCCCTTAAAAGAGGACTTCCCGTGGTTATAGCCACCACGGGTCAGAGCGAGGAGGAAATGGCACTGATTAAAAGTGCGAGCGCTGAGGTGCCTGTGTTTTATTCGCAGAATATGTCTCTCGGTGTAGCGATTCTTTCCTGCCTTGCTAAAATCGCCGCCAAGGCTCTTCCTGACTGTGACATAGAGATTATCGAAAAGCATCATAATCAGAAGCTTGATGTACCCTCAGGTACGGCGATTTTACTTGCTGACTCTATCCGAAGTGTCAGAAGCGAATGTGAATATAACATCGGCAGACACGAATACGGAAAGAGAGCGAAAAACGAAATAGGAATCCATTCTCTCCGTATGGGCGGTGAGGTCGGAACTCACGAAATCATCTTCGCTATGGGCAGTCAGGTAATCACCCTGAAGCATGAGGCTGAAAACAGAAGCCTTTTCGCCGAGGGTGCGATTTCCGCCGCCGAGTATCTTGCTTCACAGGAAGCAGGCTTCTATAATATGGACAATATATTAAACTGAATCTAAGGGGTGACGGAAGTCACCCTTTTTGAAAGAGTGAATAAAATGACAGACGAAAAAATTCTTTCTCTTTGTGAGGAAATCTATCCTCTTGCCCGTGATATACGAAGAAAAATTCACAGCTATCCCGAAAGAGGAAACAGAGAATACCGTACTACGGAGCTGATCTTTTCTTATCTCGAAAAATGGGGCTATACCTGCGAAAGACATCTTTCTACGGGTGTAGTGGCTACATTAAAGGGTGATAAAGAGGGTAAAACCGTAGCGCTCCGTGCAGATATTGATGCTTTAGCCGTAACGGAAAAGACAGGTCTTTTCTTTTCGTCGGAAAATTCGGGCGTTATGCACGCCTGCGGTCACGATATCCATACCGCATCGCTTTTAGGCGCGGCAAAGGTTCTGGCTTCTCTTAAGAGTGAGCTAAAGGGTACCGTAAAGCTTATCTTTCAGCCTGACGAGGAGGGCGACGGCGGTGCGCAGAGGCTTATCGAAAAGGGTGTAATGAAGGGCGTGGACGAGGTTTACGGTATTCATATAAGACCTGAGCTTCGTACGGGAAGCATAATGGTTAAATACGGTAAATTCTATGCCGCCTCGGATATAATCGAAATCGATGTAAAGGGAAAATCTACCCACTGCGCCGAGCCTCATAAGGGAACAGATGCCATTCTTATCGGCTCTCATATCGTGACAGCCTTACAGACTCTCGTTTCCAGAGAGATTAATCCTACAGACAGTGCGGTTATTACCATAGGCACCTTTAACGGCGGCAGCTTCAGAAACACCGTTTCCGGCTCCTGCTCACTTACGGGTGTTACACGCTCCCTCGGCAAGGAAACCCGTATGTTTCTGCGGAAAAGAATAAAGGAAACCGCTGAGAATATAGCAAAGGCTATGGGCGGTGAGGCTGAGGTAAGGATAATCGAAAGCTATCCGGGAATAGTAAATGATGATGAAAAAACAGCTTACATTGAAGCCTGCGCACGGGAAATTTTAGGCAAGGAAAATGTAGCTGTGGGAACACTTCCGCTTATGACCACGGAGGATTTCGGCTATTATCTTGACCAAGCCAAGGGATGTTTTTACCATGTAGGCTGTGAGTGTGAGCAGTGCTTACATTCCGAATACTTCAATCCCGACGAATCGGCTATTATGACTTCTATGATAATGCATGTAAAGAGCGTTATGGGGTGAAAGAATGAAATATAACTATCATACACATACGGAAAGATGCCACCACGCAAAAGGGAAGGACGAAGAATTTGTTCTTGCCGCCATCGAAGCAGGCTTCGACGAAATAGGCTTCGCTGACCACGGACCCTGGCCCTATGAGGGCGGCTTCGTTTCCCATATAAGAATGACACCCGACGAGCTTAAGGGCTACTGCGACAGCATCAAGGCTCTCAGAGAAAAGTACAGGGATAAAATCAGCATAAAGCTCGGTCTGGAAAGTGAATATTTCCCTAAATATTTTCCTTGGCTTAAAGAAAAAATCCGTGAGCACGGAATAGATTACCTTATCTGCGGACATCATTTCTGTACCGATGAGCCGGGCAGTATTTATAACGGTAATATCACTGAAAAGGAAGAAATAAAGAATTATAAAAACGATATTCTGGCAGCTCTCGATTCGGGTATGTATTCCTATATTGCCCATCCCGACATCTTTTTGAAGGGATATCCGTCTTTTGATGAAAAGTGTGAGGAGGCCTCACGGGCCATTATCTCAAAGGCAGCGGAAACGGACACACCTTTAGAGTACAATCTTCTCGGAGTGAAGTACAGCAGGAGTGCAGGAAGGGACGGCTATCCTCATCCCTCTTTCTGGAAAATAGCAGGGGAGTACGGAGTAAAGGCTGTTATCGGTATCGATGCGCATACTCCCGAAGCATACTTCGAAAGCGACCTTTATAAGGAGGCGGAAGAGTTTCTTTCGCGCTGCGGTGTTATTTTGACGGATAAAATCAGATTTTTCAGATAAAGAAATAATTAATGCCCGTTGAGAACAGTGGTATGTTCCCGGCGGGTATTATTTGTCTGTGTATAATTTGCTGAAAAAGGAAATTAAAAAAGCTTAAATCAAGATAGACTTTTTAAGCCTTATATGTTATTATTAACAAAAAAACAGTAAGGAGAGTACAAATGAAAAAATCCAATGCACTTGCCCTTATACCCATCGGGGTATTTGTGGTTTTCTATCTTTCACTCGGTGTGATATTTGAATATGTAATGAAAATTCCTATGGGCTTTTACAGCGTGCCTGTAGTTGTGGCCTTTCTCGTAGCACTTTTCGTGGCTGTATTGCAGACCGGGGATGTGTCCTTAGACGAAAAGTTTGAAATAATGGGTAAGGGTGCAGGCGATAAAAATATTATCACTATGCTTATTATTTTTATGCTTGCAGGTATTTTTGTAGGCGTTGTAGGACGAAGCTCTGCCGAAAGCGTAGCTTATTTTATGCTTTCCGTAACTCCGCCGAGACTCGCCGTAGCGGTTATTTTTATCGTAAGCTGTTTCGTTTCTACGGCTATGGGTACATCGGTAGGTACCATTACTCTTATAACTCCTATCGCTGTGGCTGTGGCAGACAGCTCCGGCTTCTCACTTCCTCTTTGTGTAGGTACGGTAGTAGGCGGTGCTATGTTCGGCGACAACCTTTCCTTTATTTCAGATACGACTATCGCCGCCTGTAACGGTCAGGGCTGTAAGATGAAGGATAAATTCCGCACAAATGTGGCTGTCGTTGTACCTGCGGCTATTATTACTCTTGCGCTCATTCTCACTTTATCGATGAAGGCAGACATAACCGAAAGCATAAGCAAAGAGTATAATCTCCTGCAGATTATACCCTATGTTCTCGTTCTTATCAGCGGTATATTAGGCGTGAATGTGTTTATTACCCTTCTTATCGGTATAGCTTCGGGAAGTATCATTATGCTTGCCGCAGGAGATGTAAGCTTTGTAGAGCTTATGGCGAATATGGGTGCCGGTGCATCGGGTATGTTTGAGACCTCTATGGTAGCCATTCTCGTTGCCTGCCTGTGCGCACTTATCAAGCATAACGGCGGCTTCGAGGCTCTCCTTACGGGAATCCGCCGTATTTTCCGGGGCAGAAAGGGCGGTCAGCTCGGCATCGGTCTCTTAGTAGGACTTATGGATATTGCTACGGCCAATAATACCGTAGCTATCGTTATGGCTAATCCTATTGCTTCCGAAATGGCTGAGGAATACGGTATCTCGAAAAGAAAGACAGCTTCTATCCTCGATACCTTCTCCTGTATCGCTCAGGGCTTCCTTCCCTACGGTGCACAGATATTAGTGGCACTTTCAGCTGTAAGCACTCTGGGCTATGAGCTGTCTGCCTTCAGCGTTATTAAAAATCTTTTCTATCCTATGCTTCTTCTTTTAAGCTCATTGATATTTATCTTCATAATTCCTGAAAAGAAAAAATAAATTACGGAGAAAAAGTATGTCAGAATTTTTAGAACAGATAGAGCATGTAGTTGATTCTATCCTTCCCGATAAGGATGAGCTTGTTCATAAGGAGCATCCTAAAACAGATTATATTATGCTTATTGTCCGTAATCTTCTGGTAGGTGTGGCTACAGTATTTTTTCTGCTGTCCTTCTTTTTCGAGGACGCACATCATATTTTGAGAGCCGTAGGATATTTCGGCGGTGCGGGTGCTTACCTTTTCGAGTGCCTTTTGCTGACGGACTGCTTCAGAGTCAGAGTGGCGCACAAAGAATTATTTATGGTTTACTGTCTGGGGCCTCTTTATCTGATTATGGGATTAGGCTATGTTCTTAAGTAAGGGGGAAATAAAATGAAAAAAAGTAAAAAGCTTCTTATAGCCGCAGGCTGTGTGGCTCTTGCCGCTGCAATAGGTGTGGCAGGCTGGAAAACGGCTGTCCGTCATGCTTCAAAGGAGCATAACCTCATAACTCTTGACACCGGCTCGGTGCCTTCACCTGTGACGGAGTTTACGGAGCACGACATTCAGCTCAGTGAGGTAAGGATGCACTATGCGGTTTACGGTGAAGAGGGTTATCCGCTTATACTCATTCACGGTAACGGCGGAGATAAGAATTCACTTGCTGAGGCTGCGTCCTATCTCGCCAATGACTACAGGGTTTATGTTCCGGAAAGCCGATGTCACGGACAGAGCAGTGATCCGGGGGTGATTTCCTATGACCTTATGGCAAAGGATCTGAAGGAGTTCTGTGAGGCGCTGAATATAGAAAAGCCGTATATTATGGGACACAGTGACGGCGGTATAAATGCACTCACTTTCGCCTATACCTATCCCGACCTTCCCGGAGCTGTCATTTCCTGCGGTGCAAACAGCACTCCCGAAACCTTCAAGCCTTATTTTACTGTAGGTGTAAAGGTGCTGAACCTTTTCAAGCCCAGCATACTTAACGATATGATGCTCACTCTTCCTCAGATGACGGCAGAGCTTTTGTCGAAGATAACCTGCCCCGCATACATAGTAGCAGGGGAAAATGATATAATGTGGCTTAGTGATACGGCATATATCCGCAGCTGTATAACATCCCGAAGCGATGTCGCCATAATCAAGGGTGCAAATCATTCCTCCTACATTTCGCAGGACGGTAAGCAGGCTTATGTGCTGGCAAAGAACTATTTCGATTCATTGAAGTAAAAAAGAAAAGACCGTTGCCTGGCCTTAAAGGTCATCCAACGGTCATTATTTTATTCCTCAGGTAATTTGCAAACATCTACCCAGCCGTCACATTCGCTGAATTTTTCCAGCTCCTCCATATTGAGCTCTATGGCGCTGTTACTGCTTCCCACGGCAGGGAAAACAGTTTCGAAGCGCTTAAGGCTTTCGTCAAGGTAAACCTTAACGCCCTCGTTTATGCCGAAGGGGCATACACCGCCGACGCTGTGACCTATCATTTCATCTACCTGCTCGAAGGTGAGCATTTTAGCCTTCTGTGAGAAGGTCTGCTTGAATTTTTTATTGTCTACCTTAGCGTCTCCTGCGGCTACGACTAAAATCGCACCGTCATTAAGGAGGAAGGAGAGGGTTTTGGCTATCCTTTTTCCCTCGGTGTTAAGGGCTTTGGCTGCAAGCTCTACCGTAGCGCTCGAAACCTCGAACTCTAAAACTCTGTCCTCTGCGCCGTATTTTCTTAAGTGTTCTCTTCCTTTTTCTATCGACAAGATAATCATTCCTTTTTGGTTTTTCTGTTATTGTACTCCTCTTTTTATTTTAAGTCAAATATTTTATTCAAATCGGTTGTTTTTTTCTCGGTTTTAATGTAAAATTAGATGATATGTTTAATTATAAGAGGTAAATTATGGCATCAAAGGAATTTTTAGAATTAAGAAAAAAGATAATAGAAAAAGATTTTAAATATATGAACGATAAGCAAAGGGAGGCAATCTTTCAGGTAAAGGGTCCCGTGCTTATTTTGGCAGGTGCGGGAAGCGGAAAGACTACGGTTATCGTTAACCGCATAGCTAATATTGTAAAGTACGGTGATGCTTATAAAAGCAAGGAGGTAGCCTTTGAGCCCAGTGAAAGAGATATGAGGCTTATGAGAGCGTATCTTGACGGAGAAGAGGATGCACTTTTCGACATCGAAGACCTTCTTTCCGTAGAGCCTGCGAGACCCTGGCAGATACTTGCCATCACCTTCACCAATAAGGCGGCTAATGAGCTTAAGGAAAGACTCGAAAAAATGCTCGGCGAGGAAGCGAAGGAGATCTGGGCATCTACCTTCCATTCCAGCTGCGTGAGAATACTGCGCCGTGACGGTCAGGTCTTAGGCTACTCTAAAAGCTTTACCATCTATGATACCGATGACACGAAGCGCCTTATTAAGGAATGTCAGAGACAGCTGGGTATCAGCGATGCGAACCTTCCCCATAAAACTATTCTGAACGAAATCAGCCACGCCAAGGACAGTCTTGTTTCACCCGATGACTACATCGCATCTGCAGGCAAGGATGCCAGAAAGGCACAGATCGGCAAGGTTTATAAGATGTACCAGAAGGTGCTGAAAAACGCCGATGCCATGGACTTCGACGATATTATCGTAAATACCGTAAAGCTTCTCGAAGAGTACGACGACGTAAGAGAATATTATCAGAAAAAATTCCGATATATTATGGTCGATGAATATCAGGATACCAACCACGCTCAGTATAAGCTGACAGAGCTTTTGGCGGGAGGACACAGAAATATCTGTGTAGTAGGTGACGATGATCAGAGTATTTATCGCTTCCGAGGAGCTACTATAGAAAATATTATGAGCTTCGAGCACCGATATGCCGAATCAAGCATCATCCGTCTCGAGCAGAATTACCGATCGACACAGACTATTTTAGATGTAGCCAATGAGGTTATTTCAAACAATAAAAAGAGAAAAGGCAAAAGCCTGTGGACGGCAAACGGCGGCGGTGACAAGGTAGTTATAAATACTGCCTATGATGAAACCGACGAGGCCAAATTCATTACCGAGATCATCGAAGAGAATGTAAGCTCGGGTAAATTTACCTTCAGTGACCACGCTGTTCTTTACAGAATGAATGCTCAGTCAAACACCATCGAAAACGTTCTGGTAAGAGCAGGTATTCCTTACCGTATTATCGGTGGCTACCGATTCTACGAAAGAGCTGAAATAAGAGATGCTATCGCTTATCTTACCATTCTTAATAATCCTAATGATAATGTGAAGCTTCGCAGAATAGTGAATGTACCGAAAAGAGGTATCGGCGATACCACCGTAAACAAGGCAAGCGAAATAGCCTCGGGTCTCGGCATCAGTCTTTTTGAGGTGTTCTCTCACGCTGACGAATACGAAAGCCTTAAGCGAAGCGCTAAAAAGCTTATGGAGTTTACCTCTACTATCGATGCTGTGAGAGCTAATGTGGATAAGGTGCCTCTCGATGAGCTCTTTGAGGATATCATCCGCAGAACCGAATATATGGCACATCTCCGTCTCGATAAGGAAAAGGGCTCGGAAAGAGTGGAAAATATCTATGAATTGGTAACCAACCTTAAAAACTATCAGTCGGAAAACGAAGAGGTAACTCTTTCGGGCTTCCTTGAAGAGGTCGCACTTATGACCGATATAGACAGTTATAATGCTCAGCAGGATGCGGTGGTGCTTATGACCATTCATTCCTCTAAGGGCCTCGAATTCCCCGTGGTATTTTTGCCCGGTATGGAGGAAAGCATCTTCCCGGGTGTCCAGAGTATGTTTAATCCCGACGATGTGGAGGAGGAAAGAAGACTCGCCTATGTAGGTATCACGAGAGCCAAAAGAAAGCTTTTTATCTCTCATGCCAATTCCCGTATGCTTTTTGGTACCACACAGAGAAATCTTCCCTCACGGTTTGTTATAGAAATTCCCGACGCTCTTACCGAAAGAACGGGAAGAAGACCTACCTCACAAATGTCCTTTGAAGCGTTGGCGAGAGGGGATTACGAAAGAGAGGACAGAAGCTTTTCAGGAAACGGTTATCTTTCGAGAAACAGAGTACAGCCCACGAAAAAAGCAGCTCCCGTTTCTACGGAAACCTATGCTGTGGGCGACACCGTAATGCACAAGGTATTCGGAAAGGGTGTCATTCTCTCGGCGAAGCCTATGGCAAACGATTTTATGCTTGAAATTGCCTTTGAAGGCGGAAGCACGAAAAAGCTTATGGCAAACTTTGCAAAATTGACTAAGGTAAAATAAACAAAGCTTTGCTGTCAGTTCAGTTATTGCTGAAAAGAAATGATTCTGCAGGAAAACGGCTTACCGTGTCCGCAGATAAAAATAAACCTAAAGCGAGGTAAAAACAATGAAGCTTTATAATGTAAAGGATTTCGGTGCTGTCTGTGACGGAAAGCACGATGACGGCGATGCTATACAGAAGGCTATTGACACCTGTACGGCTGAGGGCGGCGGCACGGTTATTCTCGGCGCAGGTGAATATTACAGCCACTCCATTCAGATGAAAAAGAATGTAGAGCTTTATCTGCAGAAGGGCGCACATCTTAAAGCCAGCGCAGACATTAACTCCTATATCAGACCCTGTGAAACTATCAATGACCCGAAGACAGCTCTTGTGGGAAATCCCGTGACAGGTAAGCCTTCCTTCGCTTTCATTTACGGTTACGGTGCAGATAATGCTGCCATCAGCGGTGAGGGTGTAATCGACGGTAACTGCTATGCCTTCGTTGAAAGAAAGAGTCAGTATTATGTTACGGGTAATTTCTATCCCAGACCGACGGTTATCTATATCGAAAACAGCTATCATATAACTGTAAAGGATGTTACGGTGAAGGATGCTCCCTTCTGGACGCTGCATCCCGCAGGCTGTGACGATGTGCTTATTTCAAACATCCGTATTCTCAATCCCATTGATGTTGCAAACAGCGACGGTATTGACCCGGACCACTGTTCTAATGTGAGAATAGTCGGTTGTCATGTGGTCTGTGCCGATGACTGTATCTGTCTTAAGGCATCCAAGGGTAACAGTGAATACGGTCCCTGCGAAAACATCGTAATTACGGGATGCACGCTTACCTCTACCTCTGCCGCGATCAAGATAGGAACAGAGGGTGTAGGCGATTTCAGAAATGTCATCGTGGATAATTGTGTTATTTCTAAGTCTAATCGAGGTATTTCTATTCAGATAAGAGACTGCGGTAATGTAGAAAATGTAAGCTTTTCTAACATCATCATTGAAACACGCCGCTTTTGTCCGGACTGGTGGGGAAGTGCAGAGCCTATAGCTATTACTGCTTTCAGAAGAGACGAAAATACTGTCTGCGGTCATATTAAGAATATCCGCTTCAGTAATATCACCTGTAAGGGTGAAAACGGTATTCTCGTTCACGGCACAGAGGATAATCCTATTGAAGATGTCACCTTTGAAAATGTAAGGGTAACCTTAGATAAAACCTCGAAATGGGACTGCGGTATCTATGATCTACGTCCGGCCATAGATTACGGCATCACGGAAAGCAAAAACTCCTGTATTTTCATAAAGAACGCCAAGGATGTTTCTATCCGTAAAACCAAGGCTCTTTTCGGTAATATCTGCGACAGCTATGCCTACGGTCTTTACTGTGAAAATGTTAAAAACTTAGAAACTGAAGGCGTTTATGCCGAAAGTGCAT
The DNA here is from genome assembly GCA_017516315.1 of Clostridia bacterium. Taxonomy (GTDB): domain Bacteria; phylum Bacillota; class Clostridia; order Oscillospirales; family Acutalibacteraceae; genus UBA6857. Next base: position 14,138 of record JAFXDE010000032.1, read on the forward strand.
CTGAGAATTATGAAAATATAAAAATTATCTGATAAAAAAAGCTTAAAACTCTTTACACTTTACTTTATATTTAGTAGAATATATATCAAGAGAGAATAACGGAGGTATATACATTATGGCAAGCAAGTATAAAAGAATACTCCTTAAGCTCAGCGGTGAGGTTTTAGCCGGCGAAGAGGGTAAGGGTATTAATTTCGATATTGTAAATGATGTCTGTCAGAGAATCAAAAAATGTACAGAGCTCGGCACACAGATAGGTCTCGTCGTAGGCGGAGGTAATTTCTGGCGAGGCAGAAGCAGCGGTGAAATGGACAGAACCAGAGCAGACCACATGGGTATGCTCGCTACCTGTATCAATGCTCTCGCTCTCTGTGACACACTCGAGCAGATGGGCGTAAAGGCTTATGTTCAGACTGCAATTTCCATGCCTCTCGTGGCTGACCCCTATACTAAAAGAGGCGCCGTTGAGCATCTCGAAAAGGGTGAGGTGGTTATCTTCGGTGCAGGTATCGGATGTCCTTTCTTCTCCACAGATACTACAGCAGCTTTGCGTGCAGCGGAAATCGGTGCAGAGATTATCTTCAAGGCTACAAACGTAGACGGTGTTTATGATAAGGATCCGAACAAGTTTGCTGATGCCGTGAAGTTCGATACCCTTACACATTCGGAGGTGCTTTCGAAGGGACTCAAGGTTATGGATGCCACAGCCGCTTCCCTTTGCAGAGACAATAACATAGACATTTTAGTTTTCAACCTTAATGATTACGATAACATCGTAAGAGCTGTCGAGGGTGAAAATATCGGTACCGTAGTTAAGGAATAATTTCCTTACAGATATAAAAACAAATTCTTTACATAAGAGAGGAAATAGTTATGAAAACTGTATTTGAAACCGCAAAAACCAAGATGGGTAAAACCATAAATGCACTTGTATCTGAGTACGGCACAATCAGAGCCGGCAGAGCAAATCCTCAGATTCTCGATAAGGTTACCGTAGATTACTACGGCACCCCTACTCCCATTAATCAGCTCGCATCCGTTTCCGCTACAGAGGCGAGAGTTCTTACTATTCAGCCTTGGGATAAGAGTGTTCTCAAGGGCATCGAAAAGGCTATTCAGACCTCAGATATCGGCATCAATCCTCAGAACGACGGCTCAGTTATCCGTCTTACATTCCCTCCTCTTACCGAGGACAGACGTAAGGAAATCGTAAAGGATATCCAGAAGATGGCTGAAAACTCAAAGGTGGCAGCCCGTTCTGTCCGTCGTGACTGCCTCGAAAAGCTCAAGGCTATGAAGAAGGCCTCCGAAATTACAGAGGACGACCTTAAGGACGGCGAAAAGGAAATTCAGAAAATCACCGATAGCTTCATTAAGGAAATCGATGAAATCTCTGCCGCAAAGCAGAAGGAAATTATGGAAATCTAAGTATAGCTTTAATTTCAGGTGGCTGTTTCTTTGGGACAGCCACTGTATGTCTTTATTAACGGCATTGAAAACAGGAGTAAATATTTATGGAAAAGAAATTTGAAATTCTCCCTGAGCATATAGCTATCATTATGGACGGTAACGGCAGATGGGCTAAAAACCGCGGTTTGAAGCGTACTGAGGGCCATAAGGTCGGAGCAAAGGTCTTCGAGGAAATCTGCGAATACTGTGCTGAAATCGGTGTTAAGTATGTGACCTTCTATGCCTTTTCCACTGAAAACTGGAAAAGGTCTAAAATAGAGGTTACGGCTATAATGAATCTTTTCAGAGGCTATCTTGACCGTATGCAGGAAAGAGTCCTCGAAAACGAAGAGGCAGGCTATCGTATCCGTTTTCTCGGTGCCAGAGAGGGTATGCCAAAGGATATAGTAAGCCGTATGGACGAAGTAGAAAAAAGAAGCGCCGATAAGACGAGAATCAATATCAATATCGCAGTAAACTACGGCTCAAGAGATGAAATAGTTCACGGTGTAAAGGATATAGTCCGTGCCGTACAGAACGGAGAAATCACAGTCGACGATATTGACGAAGAGCTTATCTCTTCTAATCTTTACACAGCGGGTCAGCCTGACCCTGACCTTATCATAAGACCAAGCGGTGAATACCGTCTTTCAAATTATCTTATGTGGCAGGCGGCGTACAGTGAAATTTACATCGACGATGTTCTCTGGCCTGATTATACTCCGTCTGATTTGGACAGAGCAATCGAAGAATATTCTAAAAGAAACCGTCGCTTCGGCGGAGTTTAAAAAGGAAGATTATTATGTCAAAAGATAAAAAAGAAAAGAAAAAGCTTTTCAAGGGTGAGCGTACTGCTTCTACTATCATTATTATCATCGGTCTGATACTGTTTCTTATAACAGTGGCTTTGGACTGGGTGCCTGTTATGACTGTTATTTTGGGTGCTATAGCCGCTATGGCTACCTTCGAGGTAGTGAGAGCTGTAGGAAATAAGAGTAAAATTCTCTACATTCTTTCCTGTACAGTAAGCCTTTTCAGCGTTTTTGCCGTAGGCTTCGGTATTTCCGTGCCTGCCGTCGGTGTGCTTTACAGCTTTTATGCCCTTATCCTTCTTTCTCTGGGCGTATTTGATAATAAGAACATCCAATTTATTCACACGGTAACTGCTTTCTTTGCTTCCGTGGCTTTACCCTACGCTTTTTCCTGCTTCATCAGACTCAATAATATAGGAGACATAAACCCGGACTATACCCATCAGGAGGGTATCTATTTCGTAGGTCTCAGCTTTGCCGCATCGTGGCTTACCGACTCTTTCGCATTCCTCGTAGGCAGAAAGCTCGGCAAACATAAGATGGCACCCGTTATCAGCCCCAAAAAGTCTGTTGAGGGTGCTGTAGGCGGTGTGGTAATTACAGCTGCACTTAATGTGCTTATCCTTTTCCTTTTCACCGTAGGATGTAAAAATCTTTACGGTTACACCCTTTTCGGTGAAAGTGCCACGAAATATCTTTATATTATTCCCATTTCCGTAGTCCTTTCTCTGGTTAGTATGATGGGTGACCTTTCAGCCTCTGTTCTCAAGAGAAACTTCGGCATTAAGGATTACAGCAATCTTCTTCCCGGCCACGGCGGAATAATGGACCGTTTCGACAGCTGTACCTTTGTTCTTCCTGTTCTTTACGGAATAGTGGAACTTATCTCACTTTAAGGAGAGATTTATTATGACTGAAAAACTTTCCGTTTTAGGCTCTACAGGCTCTATCGGTACACAGAGCTTGGATGTTGCCGAAATGAGAGGCTATGAGATTATCGCCCTCACTGCTGACAGAAATGCAAAGGTGCTCGAGGAGCAGATAAGAAAATGGAAGCCGAAATATGCCGCACTCAACGACGAAGAAGCGGCAAAGGCTCTTAAAATTGCTGTAGCAGACACCGATACCAAGGTTCTTTCAGGTCCTGACGGTGTAGTCTTCTGCGCCGCAGCCGAGGAAGCAGACACTGTTCTTAACTCCGTAGTCGGAATCGCAGGTCTTAAGCCTACTCTTACGGCTATCGGAGAGGGCAAGAATATCGCTCTTGCAAACAAGGAAACTCTTGTAGCAGGCGGAGCCCTCGTAATGAAAAAAGCCAAGGAAAAAGGAGTTAAGATTTTACCTGTAGACAGTGAGCACAGTGCTATTTTTCAGTGTCTTGAGGGTATGAATAAAAAAGATGAGCTTAAGTCAATCATATTAACAGCGTCGGGCGGTCCTTTCTTCGGTAAAAAGAGGGAGGAGCTTGAGAATATTACTGTTGCCGAGGCTTTAAAGCATCCTAACTGGAGCATGGGCGCCAAAATAACCGTAGACAGCGCAACGATGATGAATAAGGGTCTCGAGCTTATCGAGGCTGTGTGGCTTTTCGATGTTTCTCCCGATATGATAGACATAGTAGTTCACCGTGAAAGCATAATTCATTCCCTTATCGAATATAATGATAACTCGGTGATAGCGCAGTTATGAGTTCCCGATATGAGAATACCTATTCAGTATGCACTGACCTATCCTGAAAGATATCCCTCTCCCGTTAAAAAGCTTAATTTGTGGGATTTTCAGAAGCTTACATTCTTTAAGCCGGACTATGAGACCTTCTCCTGTCTTAATATTTGCCGAGATGCTATCCGTAAGGGCGGTCTTTACCCCTGCGCTGCTAACGGCGCTAATGAAAGAGCAAACGCTCTTTTCCGTGAAGGCAAGATAGGATTTTTACAGATTACCGAATTAGTGGAAAAGGCGACGGCTGAAACATCAAATAAAGAAATATACAGTCTCGACGATGTTCTCGAAGCGGACAGATACGCGAGAGAGCTTGTGGACAGCTTATTATAAAATCGGATAATTTTTCAGAAAGGAAAGAGATTTTTCTCTTTGTTTTAAAATGGATTTTTCTACTGCAGTATCTAAAATTTTACCTTTTTTTATTGCCGTGCTTTTCTTCGGACTTATCATCTTTATCCACGAATTCGGTCACTTTATCTTTGCTAAGCTTTTTGGTGTAAAGGTAAACGAGTTCGCTATCGGTATGGGTCCGACTATCCTTAAAAAGCAGGGCAAGGAAACTAAGTACGCTCTTCGTCTTTTTCCCTTCGGCGGCTTCGTAAGTATGGAGGGAGAAGAGGAGAAAAGCGAGGATAAGAGAGCTTTCTGTAACCAGAAGGTCTGGAAGAGAATGATTATCATAGCCGCAGGTGCTACGATGAATCTTATCTTAGGCTTTATCGTCTGCATCTTCCTTGTTTCAGGCAGCGAGCTTATAGGCACTAATGAGATTCTGCAATTTTATGAGGGTGCCGTCAGCTCTGAAAGCGGTCTTGCCGTAGGTGATAAGATTTTAGAAATCGACGGAAAGAGAGTTTTTTCCGATTATGATATAAGCTACTTTATGCAGAGAAACTCAAGCGGCAAGTATGATTTTACCGTCGAGAGAGAGGGTGAGAAGCTTTTCCTCGAGGATGTTACCTTTATGAAGAGAACCAGCGGTAACTTCTATTACAGAGAGGACTGCTCCGTTTATGACATCTCTGCTCTTCTTAAGGATCAGGGTTTTAAGGATGAGGACATAATCCTTTCAATAAACGGTAATTCAGTTAAAACGTCAGAGGAGCTTATAGCACAGATTGACGCCGATAAGGATTTTATCTATGACTTTACTCTTAAAAGAGGCGAGGAGGAAATTTCTCTTTCCGAGGTAAAGCTGAATACGGCGACGGTCTTTGATTTCTCTATTTTAGGTGAAGAAAAGAATGTCATTAATGTTTTAGGCTCTGCTTTCGGCTACAGTCTTTCTATGGGCAGAATGGTTTATCTGAGCCTTTTTGACCTTCTCAGAGGTCAGTACGGACTTAACGATCTGGCAGGCCCTATAGGTACAGTAACCGTAATAGCTGACATAGCACAGAGTAGTATGGCGGCTGTCGATTGGAGTGGCCTTTTTATGATGATGGCTATGATTACCATCAATATCGGTCTTTTTAATCTTCTTCCCGTTCCTGCACTTGACGGCGGACATCTGTTCTTTATGGTATTTGAGATTATTTTCAGAAAACCTGTACCCCAAAAATATGAATCCTGGATTCACGCTGCAGGCCTTATTATTCTTTTAGGCTTTATGGCGCTTATCAGCTTCAGCGATATATGGAAATTAGTATCGGGACGAGGCTTTTATTGATTAACCGATTAAAGCAGGTGAAATTATGATAAAAAAAAGAGAATGTAAAAAAGTAAAGGTCGGTAATATTTTTATCGGCGGTGACAGTAAAATTACAGTTCAGTCTATGCTTAATATTCCTGCACACGATGTAAAGGGAAATGTAGCTCAGGCTAAAAGGCTTGAGGAAGCGGGCTGTGAAATTATAAGAGTAGCCGTTCCCGATATGGAAAGCGTAAAAACCGTAGCGGCACTTAAGGAAAACATCAGTGTTCCCATAGTAGCGGATATACACTTTGATTACCGCCTCGCTTTGGCGAGTCTCGATGCAGGGGTAGATAAAATCCGTATCAATCCCGGTAATATCGGTGCCGATGAAAATGTAAAGGCCGTAGCTGAAAAATGCCGACTTCACGGCGTACCCATCCGTATCGGCGTAAACTCAGGCTCTGTGGAAAAGGAAATTCTTGCCCGTTTCGGCGGTCCTACTCCCGAGGCTATGGCACAGAGTGCTATGTATCACGTAAAACTCCTGGAAAAATACGACTTTGATGATATCGTAATTTCTATCAAATCATCGAATGTTTCGAATATGATAAGAGCCTATGAGAGAGTGGCAGAGCTCTGCTCTTATCCCTTACATCTCGGTGTTACCGAATCGGGTACGGCGAGAATGGGTCTTATCAAATCAAGTGTGGGAATCGGCTCGCTTCTTACGAGAGGTATCGGTGATACCATCCGTGTTTCTCTGACCGATGACCCCGTAAATGAGGTCTATGCCGGCTTTGACATCTTAAAGGCTATCGGTATAGACAAAAGTACACCTACCCTCGTTTCCTGTCCTACCTGCGGCAGAACGAAGATAGACCTTATCTCTTTAGCCAATAAGGTAGAAGAGAGACTCCGTTCCGTTAAAAAGAATATTACCGTAGCAGTTATGGGCTGTGTGGTAAACGGGCCCGGTGAAGCCAAGGAAGCCGACATCGGCATTGCAGGCGGTGACGGATGCGCCATTATTTTCAGAAAAGGCGAAATCTTAAGAAAAGTCAGCGAAGAAAATATTTTAGACGAATTAATGAAAGAAATAGAACTCTTATAAATTTAGGAAGATTTAAATGAACAGCGTATTTGAAGAACTGTTCGGACCTTTTGACTCGCAGGAGCTGAGTGAAAGGTTCACAGGAAGTAAAATAGAAAATGTGGCAATAGCTATGGAAAAAAAGCAGGTGGAAATCAAGGCCTTCTTTCCTTCACTTGTCACAGATAAGATTTTAGAAGAAGCTCAGTCGGAACTTAAAGGCCGACTGGGTGTTTCTGCCGTTATAATAAAACCCCGTATGCCTGCCGAATGCTTTTCCGAGGGCTACTTCGCCACGCTCATAAGAGAGACTAATTCTGCTCTTGCCGCCACTAACGGCTTTTTCGAGGACAGCAAGGGCTCCTTTGACGGAACGACTCTTTTTGTAGAGCTTTCCCACGGCGGTGCATCTATTCTCGAAAGTGTCGGAGCAGGGGAGTACATATCCCGTCTTATCGGTGAACGCTTCGGCAGAAGGGTTGAGGTGCAGTTTACGGGACAGAGAGAGCTTGTTATAAGCGACGAGGAAATCGCTTCCTTCCATAAAAAGGCAGAGGAAGAGAATCTCCGTGCCAAGGGTATTGACCCTGCCGAGTATATGGCGCCCAAGCCGAAGGAGCATAAAATAGTCGAGGGTATACCTCTTTATCTCGAAACGGCGAAGCCTATCTACGGTAATAAAATCACGAAAAATCCCAAGCCGCTGAACGAAATATCCGTCGAGGACGGCTCCTGTGTGGTATGGGGTGATGTTTTCGGCTTCGACAGCAGAGAGACCAGAGACGGAAGAAGCTATATAATCACATTTAACATAACCGATAACACCTACGCTTACACCTGTAAGGTTTTCGAAAGAAAGGAAAACTGTGACGCCATTATGGCCAAGGTAAAGGACGGCGTTACCGTAATGATACGAGGCGACCTTGCCTTCGATAAATTCTCAGGTGAAAATGTTATCTCTCCCCGTGCTATCTGTCTTGTCGAGAAAATACAGAAAACGGACGATGCTGAGGAAAAGAGAGTAGAATTACATCTTCACACCAAAATGTCGATGATGGACGGTATGACCGATGCATCCGTACTCGTAAAAAGAGCCATCGCCTGGGGGCATAAGGCTATAGCCATTACCGACCACGGCGTAGTTCAGGCCTATCCCGAAGCCGTTTCCGCCGCAGGAGGAAAAATTAAAATCATCTACGGTATGGAAGGCTACTTTATGGACGATACGGATATAAGCTTCGAGGACTGGAAAAAGGCTAAGAATAAGTATTTCCACCAGATTATTTTAGCCAGAAATCTTACGGGCCTTAAAAATCTTTACAAGCTTATAACCAAATCAAATCTCGAATATTTCCACCGCAGACCCATCATCCCTAAAAGCGAGCTCATAAAGCACAGAGAGGGTCTTATCATAGGCTCTGCCTGTGAGGCGGGTGAATTATACCGTGCCATCGTCGAGGGTAAAAGTGATGAAGAAATACTGAAAATCGCATCCTTCTATGACTATCTGGAAATTCAGCCCTGCGGTAATAACGAATATATGATAAGAAGTGAACGCTTCCCTCATGTAAATTCCGTAGAGGATATCCGCAACTTTAACCGTAAGGTTATTCATGTGGCAGATGCTGTGGGCAAGCCTGTAGTAGCCACCTGTGACGTTCATTTCATCGACCCGGAGGATGCACGCTACAGAGCTATTCTTATGGCAGGACAGGGCTTCTCCGATGCTGATCAGCAGGCACCTCTCTATTTCCGTAACACGGAAGAAATGCTCGCTGAATTCGACTATCTCGGTGAAGATACAGCTAAAGAAATCGTTATTACTAATCCTAATATGATAGCGGATATGATAGAAAAAATCATACCCATTCCCAGCGGTAACTATCCACCCTCTCTCGAGGGTGCAGATGATGAGCTTACGAGACTTTGCTGGGATAAGGCGAAGAGTCTTTTCGGTGACCCTGTTCCCGAATATGTAGCCAAAAGACTCGAAAAGGAGCTTACATCCATTATCAAGCACGGCTTCGGAGTTTTATATATGATCGCACAGAAGCTCGTAAAAAATTCCGAGGAGCACGGCTATCATGTAGGCTCCCGAGGCTCCGTAGGTTCATCCTATGTAGCCAATGCTTCAGGCATTTCCGAGGTTAATCCCCTCGCTCCCCATTACCGCTGTCCTAACTGCAAATGGTCGGAATTTTTCCTTAAGGGTGAGGTAGGCTCAGGCTATGACCTTCCGAAAAAGAACTGTCCCCAATGCGGTACAGACCTTATCCGTGACGGCCACGACATCCCCTTCGAAACCTTCCTCGGCTTCAAGGGTGACAAGAGCCCTGATATCGACCTTAACTTCTCGGGTGAGTATCAGTCGAGGGCGCACCGTTATACGGAAACTCTTTTCGGTGACGGTCATGTTTTCAAGGCGGGTACTATCGCTTCTGTGGCTGATAAGACAGCCTACGGATATGTTAAAAAATATTTGCAGGAAAGAGACATAGTAGTTTCCCGTGCCGAGGAGGACAGACTCACCAGAGGCTGTACAGGTGTAAAGAGAACTACAGGTCAGCACCCGGGCGGTATGGTTGTTGTTCCTGACTGCTTCGATGCGGCGGACTTTACTCCCATTCAGCATCCTGCTGATGACTCGAAGAGTGATACGAGAACTACTCACTTTGACTTCCACGCTCTTCACGATACTATTCTTAAGCTTGATAATCTGGGTCATGATGTTCCCTCACTTTATAAGCATCTAGAGGATCTCACGGGTATCCCTGTTATGGAAACGGATATATGCGATCCGAAGGTATACGAGCTTATTCTGTCGCCTGAGCCCTTAGGTGTTACTGCAGAAGATATCGACTGTCCTACGGGTACACTTTCCATCCCTGAGATGGGCACTCCCTTCGTTATCCAGATGCTTCTTGATGCCCGTCCGCAGAACTTCTCCGAGCTTTTACAGATTTCGGGGCTTTCTCACGGTACGGGTGTGTGGCTCGGTAATGCGCAGGATCTTATCAAGGAAGGCACCTGCACCATTGCTAATGTTATCGGTACCCGAGACAATATTATGGTTTACCTTATGCATAAGGGTGTCGAGCCCAGTATGGCTTTCAAAATTATGGAAATCGTCCGTAAGGGTAAGGCTACGAAGCTTCTCACCGATGAGCATAAGCAGGCGATGAAGGATAACGGTGTCGAGCAGTGGTACATCGACTCCTGTATGAAGATTCAGTATATGTTCCCGAAGGCCCACGCTGCCGCTTACGTAAGTGCGGCGCTTCGTCTCGGCTGGTACAAGATATATTATCCCCTCGAGTATTATGCGGCCTTTATGACAGTACGAGGAGGAGATATAGAGGCTGCCACCGTTCTTAAGGGCAGAGATGCCGTAAGAAGACGAATGGCGGAAATCAAACAGAAGGGTAAGGATGCACAGCCTAAGGAAATCAATATGTATCCCTCTCTTCAGGTGGTTAACGAAATGATGGCACGAGGAATCGAATTCCTTCCCATCGACATTTATAAGTCTGATGCTACCGTTTATCACATCGAGGACGGAAAAATCCGTATGCCCTTCGGTGCTCTGGCCGGTGTAGGTGAAAATGCCGCTATTGCTCTTGCCAAAGCGAGAGAGGGTGTCAGTGAATTCGTTTCTGTCGATGATTTCGCACAGAAGGCATCAGCGGGCTCGTCGGTGATAGAAACTCTCCGTCAGGTAGGCGCCTTCGGTAATCTCCCCGAGACAAGACAGATGAGTCTGTTTGATATGTAATAAAAAAACTGTATAAGGAAAGGAAGAAAATACTATGAGTAAAATTTTTGCACACAGAGGCTTCAGCGGTAAGTATCCTGAAAACACTATGCTCGCCTTCGAAAAGGCAGTGGAAATCGGTGTGGACGGTATCGAGCTTGACGTTCATCTTACTAAGGATAACGAGCTTGTTATTATTCACGACGAGGACATAAAGCGTACCTGCGACGGAGAAGGTCTCGTAAAGGATATGACTCTCGAAGAGCTTCGCAAGTTTGACGCTTCGGCTACCTTCAGAGGTGTTTACGGCTTTTGCGGTATCCCCACCTTAAGAGAATACTTCGAACTCGTTAAGGATACAGACATTATTACAAACATCGAGCTTAAAACAGGTGTTTATGAATATCCCACCATCGAAAAGAGAACCTACGAGCTTATTAAGGAGTTCGGACTTGAGGATAAGATAATTTTCTCTTCCTTTAACCACTTTACGGTAAAGCGCTGCGAGGAAATCGCTCCCGAAATAAAGAGAGGCTTCCTTACAGGTGATTGGCTTGTAGATTTCGGTAAGTACACCGCTGAAAGAAATGTGCAGTGCTGTCATCCTTGGCACATCACCTTAAGTCAGGAAGTGGTGGACGAGATGCACGCAGAGGGCAGAGAAATCAATACCTGGACTGTTAACGAATATGAGGATATAGAAAGACTTGCCGCTATGGGTGTTGACTCTCTTATCGGTAACTTCCCCGACAGAATGATAGAAAAGCTCAGATAAAAACTAAGAGCAACCGAAAAAAACAAATCGGTTGCTCTTTTATATTTTTTGTTCGTATCTCTGAAAGGATAGGGGATAGGTTAAATCAATTTATACTCAAATCTCGTATAATCACCGGTCTTATATTCGCCGCTGATGAATTTTCTCGCTCTGAAAATCACTCTGTCATCGTAAACCTCACAGAAATAGCCTACACCGCAGTCGGTAATACCGAAGTTGTTTTCCTTTCTGTAGCCGGGAATACTGATGGAATGGACATTATTTTCTTCGTTGATAACCTCAGCGACTTTTTCGAAAATGCCGCCGTGAAGATGGCCGTTGATGAAAAATACATTTTTGTATTTCTCCATAACTGCTCTGACCTCGTCATTCTGCTCGCCCATATCACCCGTCTTCCAGACCTCGGGAAGACCGTGAGTTTCAGCGAAGGGCTGATGGCACATTACGAAAACGGGCTTACCGTCCTTGGTGCCTCTTGCGAGCTCTCTGTCGAGGAAGGCAATCTGTTCGGAAGAAATATGCGCCTTTTCGAGCATTCTTTTTTCTGTGCAGAGAACGATAAAGGTGTAGCCCTTAATGTCGCAGGAATAATAGATTTTTCCCGTTTTATCGTCAAGATAAGCTTTTATTTTATCCTTGATGATTTTTGTGCTGTTTTTATAGAAAATGCGCGCATCGTGGTTACCCATAGTAACGAGAAGCTTATCTACGGCTGTCTGCTTATCTAGAACGCGGAAAAATCTTTCATATTCGTTATTCGTACCGTAGTCAGCGATGTCGCCTGCCATAAGGAAGGCATCGAAGCTTTCCTTTGAGTTTTTTATATCCTCGAAGGTATTGGCGAGATTTTTTTCTGCGCTCTCTCTGTTAGGAAGATGAGTGTCAGCGATAATAGCCATAGAAAGCTTTACATTTTCACTGTCTTCGAAGGTGATGGGGTCATCCTTGGAAACGGTGTAAATAACGTCATATTTCGGGTTCATAGCCTTGAACTGCTTGATATATTTGTCAATAAAGATTTTAGCGGACATAGGTTTTCTCCCTTCAGGAATAATTATCTTTTTAATTATAGCAGTAAATTTCTCTTTTTTCAAGTGGTTGCAGAGTATATGACTCTATCCCGAAAATCAAAAAATCAAAAGCTCATTTCTGTCCGTGTCACACTCTCGCATATCTACTTTTTCAATTTTATAACTGTCACATCTGTTATAATAATAAATTCCCTTATCCGCATTGCAGCAGGAGGTGTATCTCGTATAGTGAGCCTTACCGTTTTTTGTTACACAGCCTTCGGGTACACTTACCAAAGACAGCATACGAAAAAGCTGGCTCACTCTTTCCTCCTCGCTTTTTTTAGCAGAGGCTTTTTCCTTAAGATAAGCGGCACGGATAAATCTTGCCTCGGAAGAAAAATCACCGGGTAAGGGCTCTTTGAAAAGTAAAAACCTTTCCGTATTAATCAGATGGTAATCAAAGGGAGGATTATTAGCCAGAACACCCCACGGATTACTGTAGATTTTAAGGCCTTCCTTTGTGCTTTCGAGGGTGAGGGAGCCGTATCTGTCTGAAATTATCCAATGGAGAGGGGAGAGGGGAAGCTCGTCGCTGAAGGGAATGTTGACTAAATTAAGCTTCTTCGTTAGCTCTTTCGCTTCTTTTGTATCGGCACAGCTTCCTAAAATCCACGGGATAAGCTCGAAGGGTGTCACATTGTCTTTGTTCGGAGAGTAATCCTTAAAAAAGGCGTTTCCGGGAAAATTCAGACCTGCCACGGAAAGTCCCTTTTCATTGGTGGCGTCGAAATAAAGGGGATAACCCTTTGATATTACCGCCATTCCTATTACGGCGTAATGCTCGGTAAGGTCAGGCATACATCTCATAGGAAATTGAAAATTCCTCGGCATAACCGTTACCTTTTCTCCGTAGGTAATATCAAGGTCGAGATTTCTTCCGAAATAGAAATCTCCGCTTGTGTAAGAAATTGCCGTACACATAAAATCACCGCCTGTCATTTTGAATAGCTTTCCACATATACTGCCTTAAATACCTTTAAGGATGAAAATGACAGCAGTCATTACATATAAAAAACGGCCTGAAATCCGTCGTTTACAGATACAGGCCATTTTATTATTTAATTATGCTTCTGACTACTCTTTCGGTGTTTTCGGTATCGGTAAAGCTGAAATTCATTTCTCTGAATTTTCTGTTTCTTTCTTCGCAGAAGGGAGCCTTTATCGCTTCGGCTAATTCCTCGAAAGTCTTGCATACCTTACCGGGAACAAGGGAGTCATAATCGAAATAGAAGTCTCTTTTTTCTCTGTACCACTCAAGGTCGGGACAGTAGAAAACAGTCTTTTTGCCGAGAACACAGAAATCCATACAGATAGAGGAGTAGTCTGTTATAAGTATATCTGAAGCTAAAACCAGCTCTCTGACATCCCCGTAATCGGTTACATCTGAAGCAAATTCAAAGTCAGCAGAGGCTGTATGCACCTGAGGGTGAAGACGGACGAAAAGGAAATACTCCTCGCCCAGTTCTCTGAGGAGCTTTTCATCGCTGAAGGAATCGAGAAGCCTACTGTCTCTTTCGCTGTCATCTCTGAAGGTGGGAGCATAGAGGACTATTTTTTTTCCCTTGGCTTCGGGGTAAAGGGAGATGATTTTTTCCCTGGCTGCAGCTTCGTTTTCCTTGTTCAGAAGGTAGTCGATTCTCGGTGAACCGAGAGGAAGAACCTTATCCTCACTTACACCGAAGGCCTCGGCATAAATCTTTTTAACATCTGAGGAGGAACAGACTACATAGGTAAGCTTACCGTTGGCAGCGATTTCTCTTTTTCTCAAAGCCTCGGGCTGAGGTATGTGAAGTCCGAACTTTTTAAAAGCGCCTTCACCGTGCCAAAGCTGTGTGATAACCGTTTCCTTACGGAAATTAAGCTTTCCCATAGGCATAAAGTTATCGTTAAGAAAAACATATTTACTCGTAGCTAAAAGACGGGGCTTCAAAAGGAAGAAGCTCAATACCTTTAAAGGCTTTTTCAAAGATAAATCCTCACGGGTAATGAGAACGAAATCGTAGCTGTTTTCCTTTTTCAGATATTCATAAACACAGCCTAAGGAATCCTTGAAATTTTCATTGTGCATAGAAATGAAGGCTATACGGTTTTCTCTGATTCCGAAAAGTGCGGCACTGATATTGAAAAAAAGGGCATAAAGATTATAAAGAAGCTTTTTCATCTCAGAACTTAATACCCCATTTCAGGAAGTATTTCAGAATTGACTGAATATGAATAAGCAGGAGCTTTTTGTTTGTCTTGCTTTCTCTTTCCCAAAGATGATAAACCGTAGCCATAGGATAGTGCAGTGCCTTGTATTTTTCTGCCACTCTTCTTGCGATATCGCAGTCCTCCAGATACATAAAGAATCTCTCGTCGAAGCCGCCGATTTCTCTGAAAATCTCTGTGCGGAAAAACATAAAGCAGCCTGTAGCGTTGGTTATGGGGAAAGGCTCGTCCTCGGGCATATCCAGCATACAGTATTCGGTCATAAGTCTTCCTGCCGGCTTACTTTTGTTATATAAACGGTGAGCGCCCAAGTATCTTATTGTGGGATTTTTCATTCCTAAAAGCTGCTTTGTGCCGTCCTCGAAGCGTACTTCGGGCGAAAGAAGACCGATGCTGTTATCTTCGTCAGCATAACGGCAAAGCTCGGAAATAACATCCTCCCTCAGAATAATATCAGGATTTATAACCACATGGTATTTCGAGGTGAGGAAGGGTAAAATTTTGTTATGTCCCGCACCGAAGCCATCGTTGCTTTTTGGCTCGACAACTACTACATCAGGAAAGTTTTTTCTGATGTAATCAGCTGTTCCGTCGGTGGAAGCGTTATCAACGATGTAAAGAGTAAAGGGTACACCCTTGGTGTTTTCGAGTACCGAGGTAATAGTGGCTGAAATCTTATTTTTGCTGTTATAAGTAACGATACAGCCGCTTACGGTGTAATTTTCCATTTCTCTTTCTCCTTATCTCTTAAGAATTACTCTTTTGTAAAGCTTGAAAATGAGATACCTTCTCCATTCTATTTTCTGTCTGAAGGTGGTTTCTCCTCCCGTAACATTACCGCCGTGTACACGGTAGTAGATAAGAGGCAGATCCAAAAATTTGACCTTGCCGTAAATTTCGGCGAGAATACCTATCCATTGGTCGTGCATGGGAATACTGCGAGGCATAGGCATAATTTTTTTTAAAAGCTTACGGTCGAAGGCCATACAGCAGCCCATATATGAATTTTTAAAGATATTACGGAGAACTCCCTTTTTGCTTCCTCTCTTTTCGAAGAAGGAATAATCGGTGATGTTCAGGTCTCCGTCGGTGATGTAGGCATTATGCAGAACCAGGTCATATCCCTCATCAAAGGCCTCCATAACTCTTTTTACCTTGTCGGGAAGCCACACATCGTCCTGGTCGCAGAGAAAGATTTTATCGCCCTTGCAGTAGCGTATGGCATTTACGAAGTTTGAAACCACACCCTTGCTTTTTCCTTCGACCCAAACGACACGGCTGTCCTCTAAGGCTATTCTTTTTACTATTTTTTCCGTCATACCTCCCGGCCTGTCGTCGGATACGATTATTTCATCACCGTGGGAAAGCTGAGGAAGAATTGAACGGATTTGCGCTTCGATATATTTTTCACCCTTGTAAGCAGCGAGTGCAACGGAAATCATAATCTTTCCTCCATTAACAAATATATAGTCAGTATAGCACCAAATACAATTTTTTACAATAGCAACAGTATAAAAAGTGAATATCGTCGATGAAAGAGTTCGGATTTTAGAATGTTACCTGAGCGTTCCCGACAAAAATCCCGACACACCTTTTGGCATATCGGGATGAAAATTATTCGTTCATATATTTGTCCATCAGCACGGGCATCCAGAGACCTGCCTGAACGGTTCTGTGATCAAAGCCACTCTGCTTGGGCTTTTTGGTTTCGATCCAGTCGCTGAAGCAGTTTCTGTCCTTGGTGTCGGCGAGATATTTTACGATTCTCTCGGAGAAAAGCTTTATATTCTCAGTATCCTTGTCGAGACAGGCTGCCCACAGCATCCAGTCGGTTTTAGTGAATTCCTTTCTGTAGTCGAGAGGAACACCGTACTCGTTAAGCTCAGACTTGTATTTGTCGCTTTCGCCCTGATAAAGCTCCTCGCTGAAAAGTCCGAAGCGGAAAATCTTATCCCAGACAAGATTATACTTAAGGCTCCAGGTTTCGTTTTTACCGATTGAGAAGGGGAGATAGCTTTTATCGGTAGCACATTCCGAAATGAGCTCGTCGGCATATTCCTTTGAAAGTGCTGTATAGGGGTTGTCTCTTCCTAAGGCGTCGCAGATTTTACCGAAGCAGGCCAGACCCATAACACCCTTGATGGCAAGATTTACATTCTTTACACTGTGACCTGCGAAGTCGTCGGTACAAAGCTCTCGGGAAAGAACTACTCCTGCCTTTTTAAGATAAGCAGCCCATTTTTCCAAAAGCCCGAAATTTTCTTCGAGAAGAGAAGCATCCTTGGTCATACGGTAGTAGTTATAGCAAAGAATAATCATATTGCCGCATTCTTCGACAGGCATCTGGAATTCGGGCATATAAAGACCTCTTGCGGGAAGCTTGTAGATTATCTTGTAGCCGTATTTGTGAGGGATAAGATGATGGTTGGGAGCCAGAGCATAAACCTGACCGCAGGCGAGGGGATATCTGCCGATGTCGTGAGGAGCGAAATCTTCTTTCCATAAGGGCATAGATGCAAAACGGAAAATACCTACCACCATAGCCTTTATAAGCTCAGGACAGTAGAGAAGATACATAGGCATAGCCGGATAGGAAACATCTACGGTATTGATACAGCCGTTTGAGTGACATTCCTTTGAAAGGTAAAGAAGCTGTCCCTCTTCGTTCCTGACGAGCTTATGACCTGCCATAACCTGTCTTGCGGCGGCGGAGAGAATACTCTGATAAGCCTTACCGAATCTTTCGCTGTCCTTAAGGATAGTGTCTTCCTGCTTTCTGATTTTATCGAAAAGACAGTCTCTGTTATCAGCAGCGAATTTCATAGCAGACTCTATACTGTCGAATTTCTCTGTCCACAGACCCTTGAGCTTTTGACCGAAATAGTTAATGGAATAAACATCATCGTAGGCGAGAATAAAGCTGAAGGAGGCATCTGAGACTGCAGCTTCAGCCTTTGCTGAAATGCCGTCGGCACAGGCGGAAACCTTTTCACCGAAGAGACACACATAACCCCAGTCAGCAGCGTAGGTGTCACCGGAATCATTAAGAGGCTTCTGAACGGTAAGACCCATTTTTACTGCTCTTGTGCCCTTGATGCTTACTGTGTATTTGGTAATCTGCTTTTTTCTTTTTCCGAAACAAAGCTCATCAAAGCCTTTGAAATCTACGGCTATGCTGTGTTCTTTTCCGTCTGATGCTTTTACATCACATTCCAGAAAGGAAACAGGTGCAGACATTATTTGAAAATCGTCGAAAAGAAAGGGCGACCAGGTTCGGAAGGTAAGAGTAAATTTATCGTTGGCGAAGATATATTCACTTACAAACGGAGTAATCTTAACCTCCTTCTGCTCGATTTTTTCCTCCTTTCCGAGGCCTAAAAAGCGGTAAATGGCGCCGTCGAAGGTAACGGTACCTTTAATTCTCTTTTTGATTCCGCACCAAAGATATGTATCACCCTCGTTTATCTTATCTGTTCTGGACCAGATGCTGAAATGAGGGTCGATGGTGCTTATGGGGTATGAAGGTAATTTCATAATTCTTCTCCCTTGCTTTTATTTCCTTAATGATAACATTACAGTAAAATTATGTCAAGAGAATTAGTAAAGCCGGATTATTATCTGCAGAAAACGTGTCTCCCTATAGTAGTAATAACGGGTCTTGAATGCATAAAGGCATTGCTGGTTTTTGCAGGGTTATAGTAATATATTGCTCCGCCGCTGGGATCCCAGCCGTTAATGCAGTCTCTGGCTGCCTTAAGAGAGGTGGAATTAGGTGCTACACTCCAGTTGCTGTCGTTCACACAGGAAAAAGCTCCCTTCTGATATATTACACCTGCTATAGTATCGGGAAAGGACGAATGGGAAACTCTGTTCAGAACTACGGCGCCTACGGCTACCTGCCCCGTATAGCTTTCTCCTCTGGCTTCGGCCGCGATGAGCTTTGCGAGGAGATTTATGTCACTGCTTGAATAGGCGGAAGAATCTGACGAGGAGGAGAGACCTAAATATTTAAGGGTTTTCGGTCCTGCTATACCGTCAGCGGTTATGCCGCAGTTTTTCTGAAAGCTTTTTACTGCTTTCTGAGTGCCTGTCCCGTAGATACCGTCTACACTGCCCTTATAGTAGCCTAATTCCTTAAGCTTTTTCTGTATCTGTCTTACCTCGTTACCCCGTGAACCTATTTTTGAAAGAGTCTGTACAGATTCTCCCTCCTGTCTCTGCACATAAGAAGCGAAAATCAGCAGGGTAAAGACGAGCAGCAGGGCTATAGCTGTTCTGTATACTTTGTGAGAAATGGTGTTTTTCATATAATCAATCCGTTTCAAAAGCTTTCTTTTTCACTATGATTTCACATAAAGGATTATAATATTCACAGAAAATGCCGTTATTTGTTGTTTTTTCTATTGAATAAAAATTTCGCTTATGGTAAAATTATTTGAATTTTGTAAATATCTGTAAAAAGAAAGAGAGCGTGTAAAGTGAGTTATCAGTCAGCGTCTTTTATGATTTTTACAGCAGTATCGTTATTGCTGTTTTATGTAGTTCCGAGGCATAAGCAGAAGTATGTGCTTCTTTCGGCCAACATCCTTTTCTATTGCTTTTCGGGACTGAAGTATCTGCCCTTTATTGCCGTTACCCTTCTCGCTACATTTTTTGCGGGAAAGGCTATGGGTGCTGTATACGAAAAAGAAAAGGAGCTTCTTAAGCTTTGTCAGACTCCTGCCGAAAAGAAAGAGGTAAGAGCCGGCTGCAAGAAAAAAGCACGGGGTATTCTTATCATCGGTCTGGCAGTTTCCATAGCACTTCTTGTCGTATGTAAGTATACGGGCTTTATACTCACTAATGTGAATTCGCTTATGAGCCGTTTCGGCTTAGGCGAGATAACTGTTTTTAAAATGATACTGCCTTTAGGTATTTCATTTTATACCTTTATGGCTATCAGCTATGTTCTCGATATTTACTGGAAAAGATACAGCGCAGAGAAATCTCTTCTGAATTATGCTCTTTTCCTTACCTATTTCCCTCATGTCGTTCAGGGACCTATCGACCGTTATAATAAAATCAAGGCACAGATGCCCGAAGAAGGAATTTCCTTTGATTCTGTCGCTGTTTCAAAGGGCGCACAGCTCGCATTGTGGGGTCTTTTCAAAAAGCTGGTAATAGCTGACAGACTCGGTATTTTCGTCAATGAGATTTACGGCAATTACACAGAGTATGAGGGTCTTATAATAATTATCGCCACTGTCCTTTATTCCGTGCAGATTTATGCTGATTTTTCGGGCTGCATAGACATCGTTTCGGGCGTTTCGGAGATGTTCGGCATAAAGCTGGCCAAAAACTTCGACCATCCCTATTTCTCGAAAACTATGCCTGAATTCTGGAGAAGATGGCATATTTCATTGGGCGAATGGTTCAAGGATTATATCTTCTATCCCGTTTCCGTAAGCAAGCTTGTAAAAAAGGTTAAAAAGAATCCTAAATCGAAAAAAGCAGGTGAAATGTTTGCTTCCTGCTTCCCTGCCTTTGTCGTATGGGTGATTACGGGTATATGGCACGGAGCCTCCTGGGGCTTTGTAGCCTGGGGTATGTTCCATGCGGCGCTTATTATTTCGGGTACGGTATTCGCTGACTTTAACAGTGCTTTAAACAGTCGTCTCAGAATTGATACGGAGAGCTTCAGCTGGAAGCTATGGCAGATGACCCGTACCTTTATTCTTTGCTGTATCGGCAGAGTATTCTTTATTACAAACGGTCTTTCCGAGGCTTTCGCGATTTTCGCAAGAGCTTTCAGCGGACTTCACTTCGAGTACATAGCAGAGGATGCCCTTTATGACTACGGTCTCGATAAGGATAATTTCTTCTTTGCTCTCTTCACGATTTTTGTTCTCTGGGCTGTTGATATGCTTCAGGAGAGAATGAAAATCCGCGAAGCACTCGAAAAGCAGAACATTATATTCAGATGGACTGTTATTTTTCTCGGCATATTTGCTGTAATCATTTTCGGCATCTACGGACCCGGATTTGATCAGAGCAGCTTTATATATGAACAATTCTGATTTTAGAAAAGGAGTCAAAAACAATGGATGAGCTTTTAAAGGTATTAAAGGAAGTATACCCCGATGTGGATTTCGCTAGTGAGGACAACCTCATTGATGACGGTATTATCGATTCAGTAGGAATGGTAAAGATTATTTCTGTTATCGAGGACCGCTTTGATATTTCCGTTACAATGGAATACATTCAGCCTTCATATTTTCAGTCTGCTGAAACTATGTGGGAAATGATTGAGGAGTTGATGTAATAATGAAAAAGAACAGAAGGATTATATCTATTCTGCTCGGCCCGGTTTTATTTTTATTCTGTTATTTTTTGCTTCCTGCTGATGTGTTTACTACCGCAGCCGCAAGAGGCTCTGTAGGTATGGTTCTATGGATGGCGCTCTGGTGGGTTACAGGTCCCGTCGACTATGCCGTGACGGCATTTCTGCCCATAGCGGTAAATGCTGTATTTAATTTCGTGGATATGTCCGCGGTTATTTCGAACTATTCATCTGAGACTATTATGCTGCTTCTCGGTGCTTCTATTCTCGTTGTTTCCTGGGAGGTAACAGGTCTTGACAGAAGAATCGCAGCTAAATGTCTTTCTCTTGTAGGAGGCAAGCTCAGTACACAGCTTATTTTCTGGTTTATTCTTACCACAGCTCTTTCGTCTGTGCTTCCTAATGCCGTAGTATGCGCTACGATTACACCTATCGCCGTTTCGATGCTAAAATTTATCGGCGAAGAGGATATCGGTGAAAGCAAGAACGGATCTCTTATTCTTCTTACCATCGCTTACGGTGCAGGTGTGGGCGGACTTGCCACACCCTTGGGCGGTGCGATGAATCTCGTTACCGTAGAATACATCGAGGAGCTTACGGGTAAGGAATTTATGTACACCTCATGGGTTATACGCTTCCTTCCCGTTATGCTCGTTCTCGTAGTAAGCAATGTCATCTATCTCATAGTAAGACACTGTAAAAAGGGTGATCGTCTTGCAGGCTCGAAGGAATACTTCGTTTCTGTTTATAAGGAAATGCCGAAGATGACTAAAGAGGAGATTATTTCCTTCCTTCTCTTCGTTATCGCTACCGTGCTTTCCTTTACCCGTCAGTTTTACCAGGATTTACTTCCCGGTCTCAAGCCTGCCTATGTATTTATTGTCTGCGCTGTTCTTTCCTTCTTTATTAAAAAGGAGGACGGTGAAAGACTGCTTAAATGGAAGAATACTCAGGGCAAGATTCTCTGGGAGCTTATTTACATCTTTGCGGGCGGTCTTGCCCTCGGCACGCTGATTAATAAGAGTGGCGCTGCAGACGATATCGGTGCTCTCGTTTCGTCTATGAATCTCGACGGAGGATTTATTACTGTGCTTATTATAGTTGCAGTAACTCTTCTTCTTTCTGATGTTACGAGTAATACCGCTACAGCCGCTGTGGCTATCCCCATAGTAATCAGTATCGTAAACGGTATGGGAAAAGATCCGATTCCTTATGTTTATATCGCTTCCATCGGTGTTAATCTTTCCTATATGCTTCCCACCTCTATCCGTGCCATTCCCGTCGGCTACGGACTCAAGCCCAAGTTTATGCTTAAAGAGGGTATAGGTATGACTGTTATCGTCATCGCCCTTATGAGTATTACAGGCTACCTGCTTCTTACCTACTGGCCTGCTTTCAGCACTACCTGATTCGGAGGAATTTAAAATGTACAGTTCAGTTGTTCAGGCGGTGTTCTCTCACGCCGAAACGAAAAAAGATAAAATCTGTCTCGCTGATGAAAAGGGACAGGTAACCTACGGCGAGTATAAGAGTCTTATTCTCCGTTATGCATCGGAGCTTGCTTCCCTCGGTGTAAAAAGAGGGGACAAGGTTGTAATTGAGGCATCTCAGTCAATCAGCTTTCTTGCCGCAGCTCTGGCCGTTCAGCTTATGGGAGGTGTATTCGTTCCTGTAGAGCGTAACTGTGCCTGGGATAAAACTCTGAGAATAGCCCTGGCTGCCGAAGCTGTTCTCGTTATTCCTCTGAGAAATAAGGAAGCCGGAGCCGTAAAGCATATTTCGCTTTCCGATTTCGATGAAAATGCCTTGGAAAAACCGGAGCTTGCTTTCTATGAATTTTCCGACGAGGATACAGTCTGTGAGCTTCTTTTCAGTACGGGCACTACCGGTAAGGAGAAGGGCATCAGCATCACTAACGGCAATAATATCGCTCTGGCAGAAAATGTAATGTACGGTGTCGAAATGGAAGAGGATAATGTGGAAATGATACCCTCTCCTCTTAACCATTCCCACGGTCTGAGAAGATACTATGCCAATATGGTAAAGGGCGCAACGGTGGTTCTCGTTACGGGCGTTATGAATGTCATCGGATTTTTCGCTATGATGGATAAATACGGCGTAAATTCTATGGATCTTGTGCCTACGGCTCTTACGGTTCTGCTTAAGCTTTCTAAGAATAAATTTGCTGACTATAAGGATGTTATGCGTTACATTCAGTTCGGCTCTGCGCCTCTTTCTGACGGAGATAAGGAAATAATCCGTACTCTTCTTCCGAAGACACATCTTTATAATTTCTACGGAAGCACAGAAAGCGGATGTATCTGCATATACGATTTTAATGACGGCAAGGATAAGCCTAAATGTATCGGCAAGCCTGCATATAACGCTAAAATCGTTATCGTAGACGAGGAGCGTAATGAAATCGTTGCTACGGAAGGTAATACGGGACTTCTCGCTTCCTTCGGTAAAATGAATATGAAAGGCTATTGGAAGGATGAGGAGGAGACAGCCAAGGTAATGCTTGACGGCGGTATCTACTCAAACGATGAGGCTTATTTCGACGAAGACGGAGATATTATCCTTCTGGGCAGAAAGGGCGATGTAATAAATGTAGGAGGAAATAAGGTGTCTCCCGATGAAATCGAAGATGCGGCGAAAAAGCTGGAGGGAGTAGAGGACTGCGGATGTATCGGTATTTCCGATCCCTTAAGCGGTAACACACCTAAGCTTTTTGTGCAGATGAAAAAAGGCAGTGCCTTCGATTCTGTGGCTATAAGAGCCTTCCTCGCTTCGGAGCTTGAGCCTTACAAGGTTCCTTCGGTTATCGAGGAAATCGACCTCATTCCCCGTTCATTTAACGGCAAATTACTCAGAAGAACTTTAAGGAATAAATAATGAAAAATAAGATTATTAAGGCTGTTGCCTTTCTGCTCATTTTCTGTACCTGCTTTTTTCAGGTGCAGGGTGTGCTGACGGGTAATGAAGACAGCCGTGACAACAGAAGAATAACGGGATTTTTCGAGGAGAGAGACAGTTCTCTTGATGCTGTGTTTGTAGGCTCGAGTACGACCTATGCTTTTTGGTCTGCTCCCTATGCCTGGTATGAGCACGGTCTGGCTGTTTATTCCCTTTCGAGCATAATGCAGCCGATTCAGGCGGCGAGATTTCTTATCGACGATGCAAAAAAGAGACATCCCGACGCTGTTTTTATCGTCAATATAACCTCAGTGCATCCTGAGGGAAGCAAGCATTCCGAGTACGATCTGCGCTTCCTGCACGGCATATTTGATAACTATCCTCTCACTCTGAATAAGTATAAAATGATGGATTATCTCTGTGACCTCGGCGGACACGGTATCAAGGAGCGAATGGAGCTTATCTTCCCGATTATAAAATACCACAGCCGATGGAATGAGCTTACAGCCTTCGACTTCGATAAAAAGCCTGACAGCTATAAGACAGGTAATACCTACGGCTCGTTTCTTAAAAATACTGAGGATGTCACCGGCGGTATCAAGGATTTCACCTTAAGAAGTGACCTTGAAGAGGGCCTTTATCAAAGCATGGTAGAGCTTATGGATTACTGCGAAAAGGAAAAAATTAAAGTGCTTTTCGTGGTTTCACCTCAGTCTCTTGACAATAAAGAGAGAATAGGTATGCAGAATACTCTGGTGGAAATGCTTGAGGAGAGAAGCTTTGATGTCCTCGATTTCCGAAAGCTTGACAAAGAAGCAGGTATAGATTACCGTACAGACTTTTACGATACGGAGCATACAAATATTCACGGAGCCATTAAATTCACAAACTACATTTCTCTTTATCTCAAGGAAAAATACGGTCTCGAGAATAAAAGAGAGGATGAGAACTATTCCGATTGGGAAAAGGCGTCTGTGAGCTATTTCGAAAAGATCGCAAAGCATCTGAATGAAAATGATATGAAATATTTCACCGACCGCATTGAAATCCCTGAGAAATAAAATAAAGAAGCAACGGTTTGTTCAGAATGAAGTAACCGTTGCTTTTCTTTTTATCTTTTGATCAGCTCTCCCGTTTTCGCATTGATGATATTATTGAAAACAGAAATATGAGAGGTGGAAATATATTTGTCGAGATGAAGGGAGCCGAAGTACCAGTGGCTGAATTCACAGATTCTGCTTACATCCTCGAGATAGGTATTGATGGCTGTTATACTCGCATCGCTGCCCGTGTGAAGCATAAGAAAATCCTTGATTTTTGCCGGAGGCTCATGAGTTATGATGAGGTCTACCTTGCCGCCGTATTTCTGGAGATTATCCACACCCTCCATAAGCTCCTCTCGCGTGGGAATTTCCATATCCGACCAGGTGTTCATTTCGAAGCGTATGTCGATGTCGGGGCTTTCTCCGCCGCCCATAGTGAAAATTTTAGTACCCTCGATATTGAAAACCTGTCCGCGCATAAGGTGGAAGATATTAGCGGCGATGTGGTGGACCTTACCGCCGTTCCATTTTTTGATTTTAAGCTTTGAGAGCATCTCGAAATTTTCGTGGGTACCGTCTACGAAGCAGATATTGTATTTCTTTTTGCTGAGCTTTTTAAGTATACTCATTTCTTCCTTGGAGCCGTTCCATATAAAGCCGAAATCACCGCATACGATAAGGGTGTCGCCTCTGCCTAATTTTTTCAGCCTCGGGTCATCGAAACGGGAGGCTATGCCGTGGGTATCTCCTGTAACATAAATCATTTATTCATCCTTGCCTTGAGGCAGTCCTTTCTTTTTGTTATTAACTTACGGAAAAGTTAATTTTATTTTAAAGTTTATGATAATTGAAACAAAGGTATATACATTTACTTATCTTTTTGATATAATATAGACTGTATAAATACTGTCTGTATTCTATCATATATTTCGGTATATTGCAAACATAAAAGGAAAATTTCAAAAAATTTACATTTGGGGTGTTTAAAATGAAAAAAATCGTAGCTCTGGTTGCTGCTTTACTTATTGCTCTTACTCTTATGATGCCTGTGGGCGCGGTGTTTGATTCGGGTACGGTTACCGCCAAGCTTAAATCAGATGTTTATTATATGGAAAGCCTTGACGAGGATACTGCCTTCTTTGACAGAAATTCCTCAAAGAAGGTCCCTGCTGCAGCCTTCGTAAAAATTCTCGCCGCTGTCACAGCTATCGAAAAGTGGCCCGAGCTTGACGAAAAGGTTACCGTAAGTGAAAAGAACCTTTCTCTCGTGGAATACGGCTACGGTATAAGAACTGCTCTTTATAAAGCAGGTGAAAAGGTAAGCAAAAGAGAGCTTATCGACTGTCTTATCGTCTACAGTGCAAACGATGCCGCAAGCATCATAGCTTATGAAATTTCGGGCTCTCTTGACGCTTTTATCAAGGAGATGCAGGCTACGGCAGAAAAAATCGGTCTTACCTCTACGGTCGTAAAAAATATTCACGGCTTTGATGAGGACGGTCAGTACACCACTGCCAAGGACATCGCAAAGATGCTCAAATACGCTCTTAATTATCCCGTATTTGTAGAGGCCTTTTCCGCTTCAAGCGTAACCTTGAAGAAAACCTCTCTCAACGAGGAAAGAACATACAGCGCAAGCAATAAAATGCTCAACGCTACTATCTCGGATTACTACCACTCCTCCGTAACGGGCGGAAAGCAGACTATGACCGATAAGGCAGGGGAGTGCATCGCCGTAGTTTCGTCAAAGGACGGCTATTCCTATCTTACCGTAGTTCTCGGCGGTAAGCTTATGGATATAGACAAGGACGGCGTCGATGAAAATACCTGTATGACTGATGCTAAAAAGATGCTTAACTGGGTTTACGAGAACATCAGATACAGAGTAGTCGCTTCTCCCTCACAGCCCGTAGCTATGGTGGAAATTACCTCGGGCAAGGGTACGGATAAGCTTCGTCTCGTTCCCGAAAAGGAAACATCAGCTCTTGTTCCCTCGAATGCTACCACAGCTTCTGTTCTTTTCGAGGTAGTGGAGGGCACCGTTCCCGAAAAGGTCAAGGCACCCGTTAAGGCGGGCGATGTAATCGGCCAGGCTAATGTTCTTTATGCAGGACAGATTCTCGCCAAAATCAATATCGTAGCCGCTACGGATGTTTCATTAAGCTTTACGGGACTTATTATGACTACCGTAAGAAGTATAATGACCTCCTGGGTATTTATTATTCTCGTAGCGCTTGCCGCTGCAGGCTGTATCGGCTATCTTTTCATCAGCTATAACACCTATAAGAAAAGAGAGAGACAGAAAAAAGCCATCCGTGCGAGAATTCAGAGAAAGCAGGCACAGCAAAAGAAGATGGCTGAAATCAAGAAAAAATAAACACAAACAGAAATACACGGAATTTTAAACGGGAAGGATTGATACTATGAAGAAAATCAAAGGCATGTTTGCTGTAATAATTACAGCGTTATGCGTTCTGTGCCTTTTCAGCTTCACCTCATCGGCAGCCGAGGGCGGGAAGTGGATCAAGGCGTGGAGTACCGCCGCTACCGAGGTAGCGCTGAATAATTTCACGGGTGAAATACCTGAGGATATTATGAAAATCCTTAATCTTTTACCGAAGGATGTACGGGAGGAGCTTTTAAAGGAGCTTAACGGCCTTATCGGTTCAGAGCCTCTTATGAATGTAGCGATGAGAACGGTTATTACTCCTACTGCTTCCGGTGATGAAATCAGAATCAAATTTTCTAACTACTACGGTAAAGAGCCTCTGGTAATTGACCGTGCAAAGGTTGCTCTCAGCGACACAAGTGAAACTGCCTCGGGAATCGATCAGTTTTCTATGAAGCCGATTATTTTCTCCGGTGATGACAAGGTAACTATCCCCGTAGGCGGAGAGGTTTATTCTGACCCTATTCCTTTAAAGGTGGTCGCCGGTGAGGATATAGCCATATCTCTTTACATAAAGGACTTTATGAAGATACGCACTATGGGTATCACGGGCGGCAGCACCTATATCAAGGTTGCAGGCTCCGATTCAAGCGGTTACGACCTTATAGAGTCAGCTAATTTTAACCTTATTTATGATATTGAGGTTGACGAAGAAACGAAATGGCTGCATGCCGTTCTTGATTTTATGGCAGGCTTTCTTACCGGTACGGGCAGCCTCGATGTGCCTCTTTCAGGCGGAGAAATTTATGCTGTTCCCGTTATTACGGATGTGGAGGTTCTTAATCCCGACGATAAGGCTTATTCGGTAGTTGTTCTCGGTGATTCCACTGTAGCAAACAGCTATCCCGATTATCTTTCCGAGGTAATAGTCGAGCAGGGTAGAACGGATGTAGGTATTTCTGCTAAGGGACTCAGAGGAAATAAGCTTTTGAGCAAGGGACTTGGTTTTGATACTCTCGTTAACAGTGAGAGCATTCTTGACCGACTTAAAAGAGATACTGTCGGTCTCGACGGAAAAAATCAGGGAAATGTTAAGTATCTGATAGTAAAAGCCGGTGCGCACGATATCATATATCCTGTCTGCAGTAATGTTACAGGTGAAATTCAGCCTACGGCCGATGCGATTGTCGAGGGCTATAAAAAGATATTCAGCTTCTGCCATGAGAATAATATCAAGGTAATAGTAATCGGTATTACTCCCTGGGGCGGTTACGACGGCTCGACCTATCTCGGTATGGGGCCCGATTATAAGGACAGAACTAACGAGGCGCGAAAAAGGGACTGGCAGATAGCCGCCAATGTAAACAAATGGCTTTCCAATACCTCGCTTCATGACGGGTATGTGGATTATAACGAAATTTCAAAAAATCCTCTGGACTCCTCTGCGCTTCATCATAATTATACTACGGACGGACTCCTTCCGGCGGATAATCTTCAGAGAATCTGGGCGGAAAGCTTCCCTCTTGCTCTTATCGGCGTGGACAGCAATCCCAGAGCAGCAGGGGTAGGCATTTCCGATTCTGAGCTCACTATTTATAAGGGCGATTTTAAAAAGCTTACTGCCAAGGTTATGCCCGAAAGCGTAAATCAGGCTGTGACATGGACTTCATCTGACCCGTCAGTGGTTGCTGTTGACTCTAAGGGTAACTTAAGCGCCAAGGCAAAGGGCGAGGCAGTCATTACCGTAAAGACTGTAGATAATGGCTATAGCGGTAAGGGCTATACTGCTTCCTGTAAGATAACAGTAAAGATAAAGCCCGAATCTGTCAGAATAAGCGGTAATGAAGCTGTTCTTTATACCACTAAATCTACTAAGCTTTCTGCTTCGGTTTATCCCTCAGACACAGATTTCAAGGGTATCATCTGGTCATCCTCAAACGAAAAGGCAGCCACTGTAGACCAAAACGGTCTCGTTACTGCCACGGGAAAGGGTACGGCCGTAATCACTGCTAAATCTTCCTTTGACGGAAATATCAAGGCAACCTATACGGTAACAGTAAAGAAAAAGGTTCAGGTACAGGCTATTTATCTTAATTATGACGAGAGAACACGATATGTAGGTACCTCCTTTACTCTCGTTCCGACGATGAATCCTTCTAATGCTACCTTCCCTGAGGTTACCTGGAAATCCTCAAACAGCAAGATAGCCAAGGTAGATAAAAACGGAAAGGTAACGGCGCTTAAGAAGGGTGTAGCGGTAATCACCTGTAAATCGGTGGATAATCCGGGCGTAAGTGCATCCTGTATCGTCGAGGTAAGAATAAAAACCACAGGTGTAAAGCTTCCTACCAAAAAGCTCACTCTTTATGTTTCACAGACAAAAACACTCAAGGCAGAGATTTCTCCCTCAAATGCTTCAAATAAAAATGTAACCTGGTCCTCTTCGAATAAAAAGGTAGCTACCGTTTCAAAAAGCGGTAAAATAACGGCAAAGGCACCCGGTACCGCTACCATCACCGTAAAGACCAAAAACGGCGGATACAAGGCTACCTGTAAGCTTACAGTCAAAAAGTATGTCAAGCTTAAATCCTTCAGCCTTAATAAATCCTCAGTAAGCATTAACGACGGAAAGACCTACACCTTAAAGGTGACCTATTCCCCCTCAAATGCGTCAAATAAAGATCTTGTCTGGAAGTCAAGCAATACTTCTGTAGCTACCGTATCCTCAAAGGGTGTAGTAAAGGGTGTAAAGCCGGGTACTGCCACTATTACCTGTAAAAGCAAGGAAACAGGTAAAACCGTAAAATGTACGGTTAAAATCAAAAAGGTAAAGGTTAAGCGTGTTCTTTTCTCTGAAAAAACATATACCGTAAAGCATAACGGAAAGCTTCAGCTTAAGGCTCTTATTTCACCCACCAACGCCACTAATAAAAAGGTTAAGTGGAAATCAAGCCATCCCGAATATGTCAAGGTATCCTCGAGTGGTAAGGTTACGGGTCTCAAGCTCGGCAAAACAGTTACCATCACCGCTACATCTGTAGACGGAAAGAAGGTAGGCTACTGTAAGATAAAGGTAGAAAAGGTACCCGTCACCGGTCTTAAGCTTAATAAGACTACGGCAGCGGCATATACGGGAGGCACCGTAACCCTTACACCTAAATTCACTCCCTCGAAGCCTTCGAACAGCAAGGTTGTCTGGACTACCTCAGATTCCAAGCTGGCTACGGTTTCATCTGACGGTGTGGTAAAAGCTCTCAAGGCAGGCACGGTTACCGTTACCTGTACAGCCGCCGACGGAGGCTATAGTGCTAAATGCACCGTGGTAATCGAGGAAGGAATCAAGGCTACGGGCATCAAGCTCGATAAAAAGAGTGTAGAAGCAAATGTAGACACAGCGTTTAATCTTATCGCTACCATCGAGCCCTCTAACGCAAGCAATAAAAAGGTAGTGTGGTCCTCCTCAAACACCTCTGTAGCTACGGTTTCCTCTAACGGAAGGGTAGTTACCCTTAAAGAGGGAGTCACATATATCAGAGCAAAGACTGAGGACGGCAGATATACAGCCTCCTGCAGAATCAATGTAGTTCCTTAAAAAATATGAGCAGCCCCGAAAACCGAGGCTGCTCTTGCTTTATTTTATTCTGTAAATTTTTACTCCGTGAGGCTTGATTGTGCAGCTTATGCTGTCCTTGAATACAGCTCTTTCCTTTGTCCACAGCTCTGTAGCTGCAGTCTCACCCTTTATGCTGTAAAGCTCGGGTGAAAGGACTGCTTCTCTTTCTTCGTCAGAAAGATTGAAAAGAGCTACCACATCGTTACCGTCTTTATCCCTGCAGTACCATACGGCTTCATATCTGCTTCTTAAAAGCTGTCGGTTGTCCGTGGAATACTGATTGATTTCGAGTATATCTCTGTTTGTGATAACCTCTAAGTCCTCGGGTCTGTTTTCACGAAGCTCACCGCCTAAAATGAGAGGGGAACGGAAAATTGACCATAGCGTCAGCATAGTTTTTTGCTCATCGGGGGTGAAATTAGTGTATCTGTCTCTGTCGCCGAGGCAGGAGCAGTTTTTGCTGATTTTTCCTAAGGGAAGCATATCGCAGTCGGGCCAGCATCCCGTCTTTACATACGGCCCCCATTTTTCACATCGCTCAAACATATTGTAAAGCTTGTCCCATCGGTCCCAGAAATCACCGGTCATACGCCACATATTTGCGTTCTGTGAAAGGTGAAAGGCTTCATTGATTACGGCAGGTCCGGGTGAGAGTGACAGCACCATAGGACGGCCGCAGCGGTCGATAGCCTTTCTTATCATCTCTATTTCTTCTCGGGCGCTGTAGGGATCGTGAGGCTTGAATTCAGTATTTGCTATGTCGTCTACCTTTACGAAATCTACACCCCAGGAGGCATACAGCTCAAAGAGACTGTCATAATACTTCTGACCTGCTTCGCAGGTGCGTACGCCGTACATATCCGTATTCCAAAGACAGAGTGAAAAGCCCTGAGCGATTTCTCTTGCCCTCACATCGGTACCCTTAACGGGCGTATTCTGATGAACTGCCTGACGGGGAATACCTCTCATAATATGTATACCGAATTTCAGTCCCATAGAGTGGATTTTGTCAGCTATGACCTTGAAGCCTGCGCCGCCGGCACTCGACGGAAATCGGTTTTCGGCAGGGATAAGCCGACTGTATTCATCCATACACAGCTCTGTGAAATTGTTATAAAAATTACTTACAGCCTTAGGCTCGTACCATTGAATGTCGCAGGTGATGTATTCGAAGCCGTACTCTCTGAGATTATCTGCTACATACTGTGCATTTCCTAAAAGCTGTTCCTCGTTGACTGCCGCACCGTAGCAGTCCCAGCTGTTCCATCCCATAGGAGGACGGGGTGCGAAGGTGTCTTTTTTCAGCATAATACTTTCTCCTGTTTTTTTTATTATTATTTTATCAGTGTAAAGGGGAAAGGTCAATAATTTTTGAAGAAAAATATTTTCTGATAAATATCAAAAAAATAAAGAAAAACATAAAAAAAGTCAATTTTATCAAGGAAAACATAACAAAATATATGTACAATAGAATTAATATAGCTATTAAAAAGTAAAGGAGCTGTAATAATGGCACATTTTATTTTTTCTGCATTCTGTGATGAATCGGGAGAAGCTACCATAGGCGGTCAGATGGCTGCCTGCCAAAAAAACGGAATTACGGATATGGAGCTTCGCGGCTTCGGCAAAGCTCTTAATATAAATAAGCTTTCTGTCAGAGAGGCTCGCGAGATGAAAGAGGAGATTGACCGGGAGGGTATGAGAGTAGCCTCTGTCGGCTCGGGATACGGAAAAATAAATATCAAAGAGGATTTCGCACCTCATTTCGAAGCCTTTAAAAATACTGTAGAGGTAGCGAAGATTTTAGACGCAAAATACATCAGAATATTCAGCTTTTATTTCAGCGAGGGTGATTCCTACGAGGAATACAGAGATGAGGTTATCCGCAGAGTAAAGGCTATGACCGATTATGCCGTCGGTGAGGGCCTTATCTGCTGTCACGAGAACGAAAAAGGTATTTACGGTGACAATGCTGAGCGCTGTCTCGATATTCTTGAGGCGTGTGAGGGAAAGCTTAAAGCAGTATTCGATCCTGCTAATTTCGTTCAGTGCGGTGTGGACACCCTCAAGGCTTATGAAATGCTCGAGGATTACATAGAATACTTCCATATAAAAGATGCTCTTTATGAAAACGGAGAGGTTGTGCCTGCCGGTGAGGGCGACGGAAATGTAGAGGAAATTCTCAGAAGATTTGACAAGCATAAGAAAGCGGTAATTCTTTCTCTTGAGCCTCACCTTAAGGTTTTTTCAGGACTTTCCAAGCTGGAGACTGCGGTTAAAAGCATTAAGAATATTAAGGCGAACACCTACGGCAGCCACGCAGAATCCTTTAAAGCGGCAGCCGATGCGATGTATAAAACAGTAAATAAAATTCACCCCATACGCTTCGGTATTATCGGTATGGGTAATATGGGTACTTCCCACGCTAAAAGCTTTCTTGCGGGCAAGATAAGAGGTATGCGTATTACTGCCGTGGCGGAAAGGGTGCCTGAAAAATTAGAATGGTCAAAGAAAAATCTTCCGTGGGTTAAGATGTACACTTCAGCTGATGAGCTGATAGAAAGCGGTGAGGTTGATGCGGTTATTATCTGTACACCTCATTATTCCCATCCGGAGCTTGTTATGAAGGCTCTCGGAAAAGGGCTTCATGTGGTTTCCGAAAAGCCTGCAGGTGTATATACCAAGCAGGTGCGCGAAATGAATGAATTCGCTGAAAAGCAGGATAAAATCTTTGCTATGATGTTCAATCAGAGAACTAACTGTGTTTACAGAAGGATAAAGGAAATAGTTGACAGTAAAATATACGGAGAAATCCGCCGTGTAAACTGGATTATAACCGACTGGTACCGTACCCAGGCCTACTATAATTCGGGCGGATGGAGAGCAACCTGGGCAGGTGAGGGCGGAGGAGTGCTTCTAAATCAGTCACCTCACCAGCTCGATTTGTGGCAGTGGATATGCGGTATGCCTTCAAGCATAAGAGCCTTCTGCCATGAGGGCAAATGGCACGATGTGGAAATCGAGGACGATGTTACTGTTTATGCAGAATATCCTAACGGCGCGACAGGCGTTTTCGTAACCTCGACGGGAGATTTTCCCGGCTCAAACAGACTTGAAATAACTATGGATAAGGCTAGACTTGTTTGTGAAAAGGGTGAGACAATTACTCTCTTCGAATTAGAAGAGGCTTTATCGGAAAACATCGCAGGCTGTGAAAACGGCTTTGCCCGTATACCCTACAGAGAGATTGAGGTTGAAACCGACGGAAAGAACGATCAGCACCCCGGTGTACTCAATGCCTTTTCTGACCGTATTCTTTACGGAACTCCTCTTGTCGCTGAGGGAACAGAGGGTATAAAGGGGCTTATGATTTCAAATGCTGCGCACCTTTCCTCATGGACAGGTGAAACCGTAGCTTTGCCGATAGATGAAGAAAGGTTTTACTCGCTTCTTATGAAAAAAGCGGCATCATCGAGGTCTAAGGAGGATGTTGTTTCTGAGGTGACCGAGGATATGAGCAGTACTTTTTAGGGTGGCGAGCATAATCCGAACCCCGTTTTTTACGGGTGGATTTCCGCCAACACTTCGTTAAAATACTCGTAAATCCTGACGCCTTTCAAAACCGAAATGCCGAAAAGCTGCGAAAATTCACGCTTTTGGGCGGGTTCGGATTATACTCGTCACCCTAAGGAAGTGAGAATATGAGAGTTTCAGTAGTAGGCTGCGGCAGTATTTCCCGAAATCATCTGAGAATTCTGAGCAGTATGAAAAATGTCGAGCTTTCATCTGTTGTTGACATAAAAAAGGACCGTGCAGATGCAGCTGCGAAAAAATATGGCTGTAAGGCTTATTATGATTTTGAAGCTATGCTCAAAGAGGATAAGCCCGACAGTATTCACATCTGCACACCGCATTATCTTCATGTGCCTATGGCTGTTTCGGCTTTAAAGGAAGGCATCAATGTTCTCTGCGAAAAGCCCTGCGCCATATCTGAGGAGAGCCTGGAGATACTTCGGAGGGCACAGGATGAAAGCGAGGCTTCCTTCGGAGTCTGCTTTCAGAACAGATATACGGAAGCTGTTCGGAGTGTAAAGAAGCTTCTCGATAAAGGAGTTTACGGCAAGGTTATATCCATAAGAGCATTCGTTCATTGGGACAGGGGAGTGGATTATTACAGCGATGAATGGCACGGCACTCTCGAAAAAGAGGGCGGAGGCGTAACAGTCAACCAGGCTATACATACTCAGGATCTGATGAGATATTTTGCAGGTGCTGATACCGCCTGTGTAACGGCACATACCTTCAATGACCATCTCAGAGGAGTTATAGAGGTAGAGGATACGGTACACGCTCTCTTTGAATATGAAAACGGTGTGAAGGGCCTTTTTAATGCCACTACCGCTTTTACGGACAATCTTCCCGTTATGATTGACATAATCTGTAAAAGAGCTACTCTCAGAATAGAGGGCGACAAGGCTTATGTTATTATGCTCGGCAGGATTAAAAAGCTCCGTTTAAAGGACAAGGAAAGCCTTATAGGAAAAAGCTATTGGGGCAAGGGTCACGCTCCGCTGATAAGGGACTTTTATGACTGCATAGAAAAGGGCAAAAAATTCCCCGTAGATGCCTATGAGGGCGGAAAAGCTACGGAAGAGTTTTTAGCAGCTTACAAATCGTCGGAAACGGGCGAGAAAATATATCTTAAGTGAGATGATGTTATGAAAATCTTAAAGCCAAAGCTTTACAGCGCGGACTGCATAAAAAAGTTAGAAAAGCCTGTTCTTACCAAGGATGACATTCCCTACGAGGCTTCGCTCATATTTAATGCAGGTGTAGCGAAATATAAGGGCAGATATGTTATGGTATTCCGTAATGACTACGGGCCTACTGAAAAGACTTATCCTGCCGTGCGCTTCAGAACCTCTCTCGGCTTTGCCGTAAGCTCTGACGGTATCAATTGGACCGTAAGTGAAAAGCCGATTTTTGATAATAAAAATCTTCTTCCCGAGGATGAAATTAAAAGACTCTATGACCCGAGAATTACGGTCATGGACGGAAAGCCTTATCTGTGTATGGCTATGGATACCCGTCACGGAGTAAGAGGCTGTATTGCCGAAATCGACGATAACTTCGAAAAGATAAGCATTATCAGTGCATCTGCTCCCGATAACCGTAATATGGTACTCTTTCCCGAAAAAATCGGCGGAAAGTATGTGCGTCTGGAAAGACCCTTTCCGGTTTATTCGAGAGGTGGTAAGGACAGATTTGATCTGTGGCTTTCGACCTCGCCCGATCTTAAATTCTGGGGTGAAACGGAGCTTGTTCTCGCTGTGGAGGATGTACCTTATGCAAACGATAAGATAGGTCCTGCCGCACCTCCCGTAAAAACCGACAAGGGATGGCTGACAGTTTTTCACGCAGTAGATAAAAACAGCAGGAGAAGAAAGAACGGCTGGGAAAGAAAGTGGCAGAAAAGATACTGTGCAGGAATTATGCTTCTTGACCTCGAGGATCCTACCAAAATAGTAGGTATGAGCAAGCTTCCGCTTATCGCTCCCGAAACCTCCTACGAAACTCAGACGGGCTTTCGCAGACACGTCATTTTCCCGGGAGGGATGATTTTAGAGGATGACGGAGAGGTAAAGATTTACTACGGTGCATCGGATACAGTGGAATGTCTGGCTACGGCTAAGCTCGATGATCTGCTCGCACTTTGTACGGAAAGCAGGAAATAAAAATCAAAGGCACTTACCGTTAACGGTAGGTGCTTTTTTGTGCGGAAAACTGACGGTAAAGAAAAAATCCAAGCCTTTCGACTTGGATGATGGTGCGGATGTTCATAACACAAGTAGTTCTCCGGCAATACATATTCTATACTTCGTACTCTAATATATTTCCTCGGATATGGAGGAATATATAATGTCAAATATCATTGAAGATTTTTACTATGGCAACATCGAGCCACAAGAGGTCAATTCAGAATTAACCCCTAAACTCAAAAAGAAACTGAGTAACCTCGCTGAGAAAGAAGAAGAGCTTACCACAAGGCTGACCGGTGAAGATAAGGAGCTGTTTCAAAACTATGTAAGTGCTTATATTGAATTTTCAACAACAAGTAATGCTGACAGCTTTATATCTGGATTTAGCCTCGGAGCAAAATTTACATACGACACATTTGTCAAGAATACGAAAGGATGAGTTTTACTATGAAAAACAATACAAATATTCAATACAGACAGGTTGGAGATTTCAACATTCCTAACTTTATCTTACCACCCGAAGAAGCAAATATAAGACTTGGCAAATGGGGTATGTTACATAAAGATTATCTTTTGAAACACAAGAAGGCGGTATTTGCAACACTGCTTGCTGAAGGCAAACTATATCAGCACTGTGCTGAAGTAGAAAAGCAGGCACAACAGATGTTTGATACTCTGGTTGAACAGATGAAACAAACTGAAGGTGTAACAGAACAACTTAAAGAAGGAAATCAGCTTGAATGGGTACAGAGAATGGGCAACATTCAGCAACGGGCAAGAGAAATTGTGTACAGTGAGTTGATATATACATAATATTAATGGCAGGGAGAATTATTTCACAATAATCTCGCTTTTATGGCTTGCAATTTCGCATATTGTGTGCTATAATAAACTTGGTTATAGTATTTGGAAAAATATTATAGGAAGGGGCTTGACAAAAATGAAGAACAGCGCGACAATCTTGTCAGTCAGTCA